>CAYGTX010000017.1:0-15685 GCA_964352935.1 uncultured Rickettsiales bacterium
CTACATGCGATGGCATTTCACACCAACTATGTGAAAGAACTACAAGAAAAATGGAAGCAAAAGCCAAAACATATTGCGCTTAATGACATGTTTACCTTCCCCGCTGTTGATAAAAATGCGCTTACAAAAGAAAGCATTCAGGAAGATTTAAACTATGCCATTCATGGCTTACTTGCCTATGCCGAGCCGTGGGTACGCCGTGGCGTTGGCTGTTCAGGCGTGAAAGATCTAGGCGGCACACATTTGATGGAAGACCGTGCCACCGCACGCATTAAAACGGCCTTTGTCAGAAACTGGCTACTGCACGGCATCACCGATAAAAAGCAGGTGCAAAGAACCATCACCAATATGGCAGCATTGGTGGATGAACAAAACGCCGATAAAAAGGGCTATGTACCTATTTCAAAAGATAAAAAGGACGAAGTCGTCAAGGCCGTGAGTGACTTGGTATTCAACCCAGATAAACTGCACCACTCCTATGTTGAGCCAGCGCTTTATGCCGCTTATGTGCGCGAACAAGCAAAAGGTGGAAAAAAAGATGCTAGTGATTTTATGGCAGATTGGTAGGCAATTTATATTCCACAATCTATTGAAAGAAACATACTTACATATGATAAGCAAGAATAGAAAATGAAGAAAAACATAAAGCCCAATGGCTTTAAGTAATATGCTCTTTCAAATGCAGTTTTCCAAGGTGTAAAATGCCCAATGAATATGCATAATGAGATTAACATAAGTAAGAATAACGATATTACCGATATCGTTATTAGCCACCCAAGAGCTCCGTATCCTAGTGAGTAATGAATGCCGTATATGAATAATTCATAACATACGAACATAACTATAAAAACATTCTTTAGCCTAGAAAGACTGACGCACTTAAGCGCCTCACGACCAACATAAACTCCCGCAACCAATGTGATTGCCGTACCTAGTGTTAATAACACTATCAGCGCTGAATGCAGGCAGTATGCAACATTGGAAACCCAGTAAAATGAAGAAACGCATTGAACTAATATTACAAAAACGGCTCCATAGCAAAAGGCAGAAATGGTGCTGTGTTTGTAATAAGCATATAGCATTAAGGAAATCAAAACCAGAATCTGCTGATTTACAAATGGACTGATTAACTCAATGAGTAACACAACCTACCACATCTCTTTATAGTCAATATAGCTGCCACACCATTTATTGATAGCGGTGCAGACTTTTTCTTTGCGGATGGGTTTTGGCATGTAATCATCCATACCTGCATTGATGCAAAGCGCTTTATCACCCGTCATCACTTTAGACGTTAACGCTACTATGGGAGTAGAATGCCCTTCACCACGCTCATTTTCAAATGCACGCATTTGCTTGGTGGCTTCAAAACCATCCATCTTTGGCATTTTGCAATCCATAAAGATAATATCGAACGAATGTGCTTTAAAATGCTCCAATGCTTCTATACCATTTGAAGCTAATGTTACATTGCAGCCAATTTTTTCGAGCAAGGTGCGACCCATAATTTGATTCACCTCTTCGTCTTCTACAAGTAAGACACGATAAGGCTCACCGTTCTTTTTAGGCATAATTTCTTGTTGAACGTTCACACTTGGCTCCTTCACCATTTTCAGAAAATTGACACTTATTCTTGCAATATGACAAAAAAACCTGCAAAAGAAAAGCTGTAAAAACGAAATGAGTCATGTGTAGTATGTCATCAAACAAGCCAAGTCGTCAAGAAGCAGAAGCTGCTGTAAAAACCCTTCTTCGCTGGGTGGGTGAAAACCCTGAGCGTGAAGGATTACTCGACACCCCTTCTCGTGTGGTTAAAAGCTATGAAGAGTTTTTCAAAGGCTATGAGCAAGATCCTGAAGAAGTGCTAAAGCGCACCTTCTCTGAAACCAATAATTATGACGAGATGATTGTGCTAAAAGGCATTCGCCTTGAATCTTATTGTGAACATCACATGGTGCCTATCATTGGCACTGCACATGTGGCCTATCTTCCTAACAAACGAGTGGTAGGCATAAGTAAGCTTGCGCGTGTGGTGGATATTTATGCCAAGCGTTTACAGATTCAAGAAAAACTCACCGCACAAATTGCCGATGCAATTGAGCGTGTGCTTGAACCAAAAGGCGTAGGTGTTATTATTGAAGCAGGGCATCAATGCATGACAACACGTGGCGTGCATAAACATGGCGTGGTGATGCAAACAAGCCGTATGCTTGGGCTCTTCCGCTCTGATAGACGTACGCGCGATGAGTTTCTAACACTGGTGAGCAGCCCAACCAATATGAGCAATGTTATATAAATTATGCTTAGTTTTCGTCCAATCCTGTACGTGAATGGTATTTTACTTTCCATTCTTTCACTAGCTATGCTGATTCCAGCCGCGGTGGACGTGTTTATGGATAATCCGGACTGGAAAACATTTGCTATCTCTGCCTTTTTCACCGCCTTTTTTGGCGCGATTATGATTTTGACCAATCAAGGTGAAGTGCATAAGTTAAATTTAAGGCAAGCATTCGTATTAACCACAACCAGTTGGCTGGTGCTTGTGCTTTTTGCAAGCCTGCCTTTTATGTTTTCTGATCTTGAAGCAAGTTTTGCCGATTCGTTTTTTGAGGCAATGTCTGGCTTAACAACGACTGGCTCTACTGTAATGGTTGGACTCGATAATTTTCCACCCGGTATTTTGCTGTGGCGAGCCTTACTGCAAGGCTTAGGTGGTATTGGTATCATCGTCGTGGCGATGGCTATTTTACCCATGCTACGAATTGGTGGTATGCAGCTTTTTAGAACGGAATCTTCCGATAAGTCGGATAAAGCATTGCCACGAGCGCGTCAGGTTGCTACCAGTATTATGGGCGTGTATGCCTTCCTTATCTTCTTGTGTTTTACGCTCTATTGGACGCAAGGCATCGGTGCATTTGATGCTATATGCCATGCACTCACCACGGTTTCTACTGCTGGCTTCTCTACGCATGATTTATCGTTTAGTTATTTCAATAACCCCACATTAGAAGTAATTGCCATTGTATTTATGTTGCTGGGTGCTTTGCCCTTCGTGCTTTATGTGCACGCACTGCATGGTCGACCAGAGAGCATTTTAAAAGATTCGCAAGTAAGGTGGTTTTTGGCAGTCACTATTTTTGCCATCAGCATTATGACCGTTTGGGTATCAAACACAGAATCTATGGAGTGGATGTCTGCCATTCGTTATTCCGCTTTTAATATTGTCAGCGTTATTACAACCACGGGCTATGCCACATCCGATTATGGCGCATGGGGGAGTTTTGGCACTACCTTCTTTTTCTTACTGATTGTTGTAGGTGGATGTACTGGCTCTACCACTGGCGGTATCAAGATTTTCCGTTATCAGATATTATATCAAGTAGCCAAAGCACAAGTGCAACAGCTTATTCACCCACATGGGATTTTCCGAGCGCGCTTTAATGGTAAACCCGTAACGGATAGCGCGAGTAACTCGGTTTTAGGGTTTTTCATTTTATTTGCGATGTGTTTCCAAGCGGTCGCCATTCTTCTATCATTTACTGGCGTTGATTACATCACAAGTATGAGTGCTGCCGCAACATCACTTGCAAATGTTGGCCCAGGCCTTGGTAACACTATTGGCCCTGCTGGCACTTTTGCCAGCCTGCCTGATTCCGCCAAGTGGATTCTTTCTTTTGCGATGCTTATTGGTCGTCTAGAGCTATTTACAGTGCTTATTTTATTCTCTCCTCAGTTTTGGAAAGAATAATTCACTTCCCTTAAACTACTCTTTGTCATTCTGATGAATAGCTATAAGAACTCATGTTTTAATGACGTGCGCAACCTGCGTCTTTTGCTTCACTTTAAACACCAACTTGTAACTTGCAAAATAGGTGGTTTCGTACTATGAAGTGGGCTTCCTTAATAGACACTGATGGGAGATGATATATCATGGGTTATAAAATTGCCGTGGTGGGAGCCACTGGAAATGTTGGAAGAGAAATTTTAAGCCTGCTTGACGAACGTCAATTTCCGGCAGATGAAGTGGTAGCACTTGCATCTCAACGCTCAGAAGGTAAAGAAGTAAGCTTTGGCGAAACCAAGACACTTATCGCCAAAAACCTTGAAACATATGATTTCACTGGCACCGATATTGCTCTCTTTTCTCCTGGTTCTGCTGTATCAGAAAAATATGCACCCATTGCTGCAAAAGCGGGTTGCGTGGTGATTGATAATACGTCTTTTTTCCGTATGCAAGACGATATCCCACTCGTAGTGCCTGAAGTGAACCCTGAGGCACTTGAGAACTATAAGGTGCGTAATATTATTGCTAACCCAAATTGTTCAACCATTCAGATGTTAGTGGCACTAAAACCATTACACGACATCGCCAAAATCAAGCGTGTGGTTGTCTCTACCTACCAATCAGTTTCTGGTGGTGGTAAAGACGCAATGGATGAGCTTTACAATCAAACCAAAGGCGTTTTTGTTTATGATAAAAAAGAGCCTGTAAACTTTACCAAGCAAATTGCATTTAATGTGATTCCGCATATTGATGTTTTCATGGAAGATGGAAGCACCAAAGAAGAGTGGAAGATGATTCATGAAACCAAGAAAATTCTAGATGCTTCGATTGAAGTGAACGCCACCTGTGTGCGCGTTCCTGTTTTTGTGGGTCATGCTGAATCAATATCCGTTGAATTTGAAAGCGAAATCAGCGAAGCACAAGCGCGTAAGGCACTCGCAAATTTTGATGGCATTACAGTGGTTGATAACCGTGAAAACGGAGGGTATATTACCCCTATTG
Source organism: uncultured Rickettsiales bacterium (assembly GCA_964352935.1). Lineage (GTDB taxonomy): Bacteria > Pseudomonadota > Alphaproteobacteria > Rickettsiales > CAYGPX01 > CAYGPX01. The sequence goes on from CAYGTX010000017.1 coordinate 4,787, forward strand.
AATGTGTGAAAGAAGACGATGTATTTGTCTCACGTTTGCGTAAAGACCCTACCGTTAAACATGGACTTTCTATGTGGGTTGTAGCGGATAACTTGCGAAAAGGAGCTGCGCTGAATGCAATTCAAATCGCTGAAAAATTGGTGGAAAGCTATTTGTAAGCGAACATGCACGGCACGCCGTGCATCACGCGCTTACATGTTTTCTTTTATATTAATGCTGGGAGCTATAAGTGCGTTCCCAGCATTTTCTTTGGCTGCGCCCAGCCTAGCAGAAGTTGAAACCTATCTTCGCACGGCTCGAGCTGAAGGCAAACAACCTCAGCTTGTGAAACAATTTGGGCGTGACTTTATGAATAGTTATCTCAATGGGCTAGATCTTAGCAATGTTGATTTTAGCGGAGCAAACCTAAGAGGTACTAGCCTTTATGGTTCAGACCTTACTGGTGCAAACTTGAGCGATGCGATGCTTTATAGCGCAGACCTTACTGCGACCGACCTCACAAACGCCAACTTCACCCGCTCCAATTTAAGCTTTGCTGATTTTCAAGAAGCAAAAATAAACAAAACAAACTTCACCCGCGCTATATTGCAATCGGCTAATTTATCGAATATTAGCATATTAGAATCTGACTTTAAGCTAGCCGACCTCTCTGCTGCTAAACTTTATAATAGCGATTTAAGAAATACAAAATTTGTTGAAGCCAACCTTTACGGAAGCGATTTTCAAGGGGCATTGCTCACAAACGCCAACCTAGATAGTGCCTATGCCGAGGGCGCTGATTTACAAAATGCAAATTTAACAAACGCTAGCCTCAAGAAAACTCTATTATCCAGCGCTATTCTTACACGCGCTAATTTTAGCAAAGCTGATATGCAAGGAGCCTCTCTAAAAGAAGCTATTTGTTTTAAAACTAATTTTAAAGAAGCCAATTTAGCGCGTGCAGATTTTAATAAAGCCAATATCCAGCAAGCTAGTTTTGTTCAAGCTGATTTACATGGCGCTTTATTTAAACGCGCAAATGCAACCAAGGCAAACTTCCAAGCGGCAAACTTAACCAAAAGCTACCTTGCAGATGCTGATTTAAGTGGCGCTAATCTACAATGGGCTAATTTAAGTAACTCAAATCTAGAATCTACAATCCTTGTGCAAACCCAACTGATTCGTACTCGCCTTGATAATAGTCACCTACTTTCTGCTAATATGCAAAATGCAGATTTGCGCTCCGCCAGCTTAGTGAATTCCAATTTAACCCGTGCTTTCTTATGGGGCGCCAACCTAAATGGGGCAAAGCTAAATAATGCTAATCTTCGTGGTGCAAGTGCAAAAAATGCCGATCTTGCGAATACTGAAATGACTGGCGCAAATGTTACTAATTTCTTGTTACTTGATACAACACTAGATAAAAAAACTACCGCTGCACTCGTCAAGCGCGGTGCGATAGGTGATATTCAACGCATTCCTGAGAAAAAGAAAGACTTAAGCTATACGAATTTTCAGTCGTTAAATCTTGGTGGTATTAACCTACAAGGTGCTGACTTAAAACATGCCGATTTTTCTGGGGCAAACCTTTTTAAGGCCAACCTTTCTGCTGCTCAACTAAACTATGTTAATTTTAACCGTGCTGAAATGGACTATGCACTCATCGTTAAAAGTAATGCCGAGCATGCTGATTTCACCCGCGTTACACTGCGTGAAGGTCGCCTTGACGGCAGCAATTTCTCATATTCTATTTTCTCTGGTGCAAATGTGGCAGAATCTTCATTCTTAGCAACAGATTTTACAAACGCAAGCCTTGAAGGTGCTAATTTTAGCGATACAAATCTTAGCTATGCCAATTTGACATATACCAGCCTTAGAAGAACCGATTTAAATAAAGCCAATCTGTATCGCGCAAAAGTAACAACGGTTCAAAACATTCCTACAACAGTACAATCTACCTTGGTAAAAAGAACAGAAACCAATCTTCCACCAAAAGCTAAAACCGTAGAGAAAGAAACTCCCCCTATAACAGCTCCTACAAAGGATAAAAAAAGCGATGAAACAGCTACAGAATAAAGTTGCCCTCATTACAGGTTCTACCAGCGGCATTGGCAAAGCCGTGGCTGAATCGCTCGCTGCAGCGGGTGCTCATATCATGCTTAATGGCTTTGGTGATGCAAAAGACATCAAAGAACAACGCACACAGCTTGAAAAGCAATATGGAATTAACACAGGCTATTCTGACGCTGACTTATCAAAAGCCGATGCGGTGGAAGCACTCATTAAACAAACTCAGAAAGAACTTGGTAATATTGATATTCTTGTGAATAACGCTGGAATTCAACATGTCGATTTAATAGAAGATTTTCCACCCGAAAAATGGGATGCCGTCATCGCCATCAATCTATCTTCTGCATTCCACACTATTCGCCATACGGTAGCCTCTATGAAGCAGCAGAAATATGGACGGATTATCAACATTGCATCCGCGCATGGATTGGTTGCATCTGCTAAAAAAACAGCATATGTATCGGCAAAACATGGCATTTTGGGGATGACAAAATCGGTTGCGCTCGAAACAGCAGGCAGCGGTGTGACATGCAATGCCATTTGCCCTGGCTGGGTGCTTACCCCTCTTGTTCAAAAACAAATTGATGCAATTGCTAAGAATGAGCGCCTGAGCCTTGAAGATGCAAAGCTCAAGTTACTCTCAGAAAAGCAACCGTCTAAAGAATTTGTAACGCCTGAGCAAATTGGCGCATTTGCTGTGTTCCTATGTGGCGAAGATGCAAAGCCAATTACGGGCGCATCGCTTTCTATTGATGGTGGTTGGGTTGCTCAATAAAACGGAAGCTACTTACTCACCCGATATAAATTAACTGATTTTTTGATTTTCTCTAGGTCTTTGGGTAACGCTGTTTTGATAGATTCAATATTCGCTTTGTAAAAATTGGTATAATCAATAATAGCACCAGAAAAATTAGCATTCTCTAAATTTGCACGACTAAAATCTGCTCCTCTTAAATCTGCACCAGAGAAATTAGCACCCTCTAAATCTGCATAGGCAAACACTGCATTTCTAAGGTTTGAACCTGAAAAATTAGCACCCACAAGGTGGCTCAGAGCAAAGTCTGTACGGCTCATATTTTCACCAGAAAATGATACGCCCTCCAAGTTCAACACGCGAATATAACTTTCACGTACTTTACGCGTAATGGAAGAGTAGCGCTTAAATTTTGAAGCAATATCAACGGTTTTAGCACGTCTTAGCCGTGGTCTAATGCGATCAGCATAATCTATTATATCGCTAACGCTTAAACCCTTGCCGTAAATTTGTGCTTCTTTTACGGCTTTTTCTTTTTCAGCAATAAAGTCTGATTCTTTAACAACAATAGGCTTTGCTGGCTCTTTTCCTTCTTCTGCTTTGACATTATGCATAAATAGAGTGCTAGATAAAGCAAAAGAAAGACACCATAAAAATGCAAATATTTTACTTCTAGAGTTCATATAAAACTCAGCTTTACTGCGCTTGCAATAATGGTAAACGTTGTTTCTCAAGGTCTGCTATTGGCTTCTCTATTTTTCTCTCTTGCTTCTTGTATGATACACCTTTTAGGTTTGCTTGGTCAAACTTTGCTTCACCCAAATTAACACCTGCAAGGTTTGCATTTTCAAGATTTGCCTGTCTGAAATCGGCTCCTGATAATGAAATATTATCTAAAATAGCACCTTTTAATTGTGCATTTCTAAAGTTGGCAGCTTTGGCATCTGCTTGCCTTAAATTAGCATTTTCTAAGATAGCCCCCACTAAAGATGAAGCTTTTAAATCCGCATGTTGCATATTCACTGAACGCAAGTTTGCACCATCAAAATTGGTTTTATAAAGCACCGCACCACTAAAATTGGCATATGATGCGCTGGCATCCCATAATTGAGCCACACTTAAATTAGCGTTCTCGAAATTACTATATTCCAGCGAAGTACCCCATAAATTTGCTCCTGATAAGTCGGCATTCTTAAAATTAGCCCGCGAAGCATCTGAAGCTTGCAAATTAGCACGTTGTAGGTTGGTGTTTCTAAGGTCGGTATATTGCATCTTTGCGCCGTCTAATTGCGCCTGATGCATAAACGCACCTTCGAGCACTGCATAATCTAAATTCGCTCCTTCTAAATCAGCATAATCTAAATCAGCCGAGAAGAGGTTTGCTTCTTTTAAATTTGCCTTCGTTAAGCTTGCACTGGTTAAATCAGCCCCCTCTAGACCTACACCTTGTAAGTTAGCGTTATCTAGCTTGATGTTTTTCATGTCGGCATAAGAAAGGTCTACTTTTCTGAAGATAGCACTGCTCATATTCGCATTTGAGATAGAGCTATAGCGCAGATTTGTTTCTTCTAAAACATTACGCTGCATGTTGGTTTTTCTGAGGCTAGCATAAGAAAGATTGGCTTTCTTCATACTAACTCCTCGTAAATTAGCCCTATCAAGATTGGCATATTTCAAGTTCGATTCATCTAAATTTGCTTCCCACAAATTAGCGCCGCGTAGGTTACTATATGATAAATCTAAGCCCGAAAAATCTAGACCACTTAAATCTAAACCAGCGAGATTTAGCTTCGTAAAATTGCTACCGAACTGCTTTTTAAGTTCAATCGGTGCATTGTCTGCGGTTTGTTTTTGTAGATAAGAAAGAATCTCATCACGCCCTGCTTGTGTTTTAGGGGTGAGTAAGTTGGAAGCTCCTAAATAATAAGAGCCGGCTGCAACACTACCAATTAGTAGCGTTACGTTTAAAAACGTACTTGCTTTCATTTTATCCTCATTTCGACGTATACCTTACCTCGAGAGCGCAAAATGCACTCTAAGCTGTGTTGTCTCTTCACACACTTAAATAGTCTATCTATTGGTTATACCTGCTTTAGATGATATATCAAGCCAGAAAATTAACTTTTGGTTGAAAGTTTCTAGTAGTTTCTAATTTCTGGCTGCATGGTTGGGAGAGAACTATCTTCTGTTTTCATTCTGACTGCGCGATGAGAGTGGATAAAATCTTGGTTTTCATCCAATCTTATTAAACTATGCTTTAACCATTCTTGGTCATTTCTGGCTTTAAAATCATTTCGATAATGACTGCCCCTACTTTCTTCACGCATAAGCGCCGATGATAAGGTAGCTTGTGCTTGTACGAGTAAATTTTTAAATTCCAACAATTCTACCAATTCCGTGTTCCACATTAGACTTTTAGAATGAATGGAAACAGGCTGCTGCTGAATTTCTAATAGTTGCTGATTACCTTCTAAGAGGGTTTGATGCTCCCTAAACATGCCACCCTGCGCATCCATTACCAGTTTCATCGCATTCAGCTGCTTTTTTATCGAGCTAGTCTTATCGCTTTCGTTTAACAGATTGTTAAATGATGCCAACGCTTGTGCTAATGTTTCTTTTGATGCTTTTGGAATTCTTGTTTTTGGCACTTCGTTCTTGGCAATTTGCAATGCGACTTGCTTACCAAACACAATCAAATCCAACAATGAATTACAGCCTAAGCGATTTGCACCATGCACAGAGGTACACGCCGCCTCACCCACTGCATATAATCCTTTCACCTTCGATTCACCCACACCCGGAACCACTTCACCGTAGCGGTTGGTGGGGATGCCACCCATCGTATAATGCACCGATGGCGCAACAGGAATGGGCTCTTTTCTGGCATCAACATTGGCAAATGTAGCAGCTGTTTCTAAGATAGTTGGTAATTTATGGCGTAATGTTTCAATATCTAAATGCTGTACATTTAAGAAGATATGATCACCTTTTTCACCACAGCCTCTACCCTCTTTCACCTCTTGTGAAATGGCTCTTGCTATCACATCGCGTGAGGCTAAGTCTTTATAGGTTGGCGCATAGCGCTCCATAAAACGCTCACCGTTTTTATTGGTAAGATAACCACCCTCACCGCGCGCTGCCTCGGAAATCAGCAAGCCATTACCCGCAATACCAGTGGGGTGGAACTGCACAAACTCCATATCTTGTAGTGGCAAGCCTGCTCGCAACACCATAGCATTGCCATCACCTGTACAAATGCTAGATGAGGTCGAAGTTTGATATGCCTGACCATAACCACCCGTGGCAATAATCACTGACTTGGCATGAAACTGACGTAATTTTCCTTCTTCGATTGACCATGCAATCAAGCCTTTGCATTGCTCATCTTCCATCAATAAATCGAGTGCAAAATGTTCAGTAAAGAAATCGGTACGATGTTTTAGTGCTTGCTGATAGAGCGTGTGCAAAATCGCATGCCCTGTTCTATCAGCGGCGGCACACGCGCGTGGTGGTGGCGGTGCTTTGCCATAATTTGACGACTGCCCACCATAGACGCGCTGATAGAGCTTGCCGTTTTCTTGACGTGTGAATGGCACGCCAAGCTGCTCTAATTCTCTGATGGCATTGGGTGCTTCTCTACACATCAACTCTATGGCATCATAATCGCCCAGCCAGTCTGAACCACGCACAGTGTCATACATATGCCAGCGCCAATCATCCGCCAGCACATTGCCTAGCGCCGCATTAATGCCACCTTTTGCTGCCACTGTATGGCTGCGAGTGGGGTGAACTTTACTGATACATGCGACTGAAAAACCCTGCATCGCCGTATGCATAGCGGCCATAAGCCCTGCACCGCCAGCGCCCACTACTACTACATCATATTCTAATTGCTCAGGTTGGTTCATTGACATCTTTACTTTTTGCCCACTCCTGAAAGTGGATGATGATCTTTCACCAATTTTTTCATGCGCTCTGAAAGCACATGGGTGTAAATTTGCGTCGTAGAAATATTGCTATGCCCTAAAAGCTCCTGCACCACGCGTAAATCCGCACCGTGATTGAGTAAATGGGTCGCAAAACAGTGACGAATCACATGCGGTGAAATAGCAGATGGATTGACTCCTGCTTTCACAGCTAATGCTTTGAGCATCTGCCCAAAACGCTGACGTGTAAGATGTTCTTCTTTTGCATTGGTGCAAAACAGATATTTTTTATCTTTTTTCTGCGAAAAGAAGTCGATTATCTCTAAATATTGATTGAGCGCAACAATGCTGGCTGAAGTTAAAGGCACCGAACGCTCTTTGCTTCCTTTTCCTTTAATCAACAACAGCTTACTGGTATCTTTTAGTTTTTTAGATTTATCTAATCGCAGTGCATTCATCTTGAGTGACACCAGCTCGCTCACACGCATGCCTGTGGCATATAAAAGCTCCAACATAGCGGTGAGTCTTAACCCTGCTGGTGTTGTATCTTCCGCTGCTACGGTGAATAAGCGATCCACCTCTTCTTCGGTGAGATATTTTGGAAGGGTAGCAGCTTTTTTAGGAATTTCTAATTTGAGTGCGGGATTATCTTTCCGTTCATTTTCACTGACCAGAAAATGATAGAGCTGCCGAACGGCTGAACATTTTCTGGAGATCGTACTATTAGCAAATTTTGCTTTTTAAAGACTCACCATCCATTGCTGCAAATGCGATGCATCAGCATTGATAAAATCTTTTTTCTTACTGGCAAGAAAACCACTCAGCCCTTCTAAATCACGACGATACGCATCGGCGGTATTGTTGGAAGCACCTCGTTCCGCTTGCATTGCTTCAATGAAGTTTTCAATAACTAAGGAAGATCCCACCCTATTCCAACGCCTCCACGGCAAGCGCACGCGCTTCATCCCTCAAACCAAAATGAGTGAGTGAATGTAATATAGAATGTAGCAACACTGGCGGTAAAGATGTGGCTTTCTGCTCACCTGCTATTAGCAATATAAGCGCCAATGCATCGCCTTTTCGCTCTAAGTTTGTGAGTGCATCAATAGCGCTGGAAAGTGTGAAAGATGCTTCTTTATCCGCTTTATTTTCAAGCATATAAAGCGATATATCTATCCAATCTGTAGCGGCCATCTTATCGCCCAACCCTTCAAGAATGGTATATATTTTTAGAAGTGCATTGGCTTTATCTACTGGTTTCTCAGTTTCAGTAGCTCCCCACCATGTGGCTAATGTTGCATTAAACAAAATATCAGAGTCTAAAAAACGCTGTGCAGGCACTTCCACTACCACATCAGACTTACGCAGCACCACATCACGCGCATTATCCGCCCATTGCTGGAGGGCTTTATCTTTTTTATCACCGCCTGCGGCTAGATCGTTCATCAGTTGCTTAAATTCTGCATCTACTTCAAACCCACTTTCAGAAAGTAGCTTTAATGTGAGGCTTGATGCTGCCTTATTACCATCATTTGCTTGGCATAAAGCCATCCATTTACGCCACATAATTTGCTCGTATTTTGAAACACTGGCTTTGATGGCTGAGCAAGCAGGTTTAATTTCAGCCGCAATCAAACGCGCAGAAATAATCACCTGCAACATTTCTTCTGTTCTCAACTCAGTGGGAACGCGTTCCACCATTTCAAATGTTTGTTCATAGGCACCCAGCCTTGCAAGCTGACGCAAACGAAGCATAAAAAGATCCGCTTTCTTTTCTGCATTATCACGCGGAGGAACGGCTGCGGTTTGCAACAAACGCTGCTGCAAATCTTTCAGCACAGGCGATTGTACATTCACTGGCATAAAGCTGATGAATTTTTCAACATATGAATGAGGGGTATTAATCCATAAATCTGCACCTAAACCACCATTGCGCGATGTCAGTGTTCCCACTTCATCTAGCGATAATGGCGTCAGCGAGTTTTCACGCACAACAATTTGAGCTTGTGCATGTTGGATAACAAACATTAGCGCGCATAAAACGAGCGCACTCATAAAGATAGGACTATTGAGCGAACGACTCATAAGGAACTTCCTTCACCGTTGCCTGAGGCTGAGGTGCTTCTGCTGTTAAGAGCACATAGCTGAACCCGACTACAACTAAAAAGGCGACTACCGCAACCGATGCTATTGCAATTTTCTTCATTTTTGTATTTTCTCCTTACACTTTTCACGCAATTAGGCTAAATATAACTGGGACGAATTATAGTATGATTAATCGGATAAGCAAGCACCCATATGCATCGTGAATCACCAATTAAAGCCTCTCCACTTCTACTTAAAGAACCTGTCGTTCTTATTGGGCTGATGGGTTGCGGAAAATCAGCGATTGGAAAACGATTAGCCGCCGCACTTTCTGTGCCTTTTATAGATTCAGACCATTTGATTGTGGAAAAAGAAGGCATACCAATCACCGAGATTTTTGAACAAAAAGGTGAAGCCTATTTCAGGCAGCTGGAACGTGATACATTACAGCAACTTATGCAAGATGGCTCACCTAAGATTATAGCAACGGGTGGTGGCGCATTTTTGAATGAACATACGCGTGATTTACTACTTGCTAACAGCCTTGTGGTGTGGATACGCGCTGAATATGACGTATTATTAGAGCGAGTATCACGCAAGAAGACGCGCCCTTTATTAGAAAAAGGCAATAAAGCTGAAATACTTAAAACATTGATGGATGAGCGCTACCCTATCTACGCAAAAGCGCCAGTGACGATAGGCTCAGCGAACGAACCGCACGAAAAAACACTAGAAAACGCGATTGAGACAATTCGAGATTATTATGATGCAAACGAATAAACTAACCGTCGCCCTTGGTGAACGCAGCTATGATATTGTGGTGGGCGAAAAGCTTCTGAGCAACGCTGCTGATTATATTGTGCCTCTACTAAAACGAAAACGAGCCTTTATTATCACCGATGAAAAGGTGGCAGAGCTACACTTAGACACGCTGCAGTCTTCATTAGAGGATAAAGGCATAGAATGCCACGCGATTATTTTGCCTGCTGGCGAACAAACCAAGAGCTTTCAACATTTAGAAGATTTACTGAACCGTATTTTTGACCATCAGCCCGAACGCAAAGACATGCTGATTGCGCTTGGTGGTGGCGTGGTAGGCGATATTACAGGCTTTGCTTCAAGCATCCTGCTGCGTGGGGTGGAATTCATACAAATTCCTACCACCCTTCTTGCGCAAGTGGATAGCTCGGTTGGTGGCAAAACGGGAGTGAATAACCATTATGGCAAAAATTTAATTGGAAGTTTCTATCAGCCAAAACTAGTGATTGCCGATATGGACTTATTGCAAACGCTAAGTGTGCGCGATTATCTTTCTGGCTATGCAGAAGTGGTAAAATATGGGCTTATTAACAACGCTGAGTTTTTCAAATGGCTCTGCGAAAATGCTGCTAAACTCGCTAAACGAGACCCTACCACATTAAAACATGCCGTACTTACAAGCTGTCAGGCAAAAGCTGACATCGTAGCGCAAGATGAGCGTGAAGGTAATGTGCGCGCACTTCTTAATCTTGGTCATACATTTGGGCATGCGCTTGAAAAAGCCATGGGCTATGATGGACGATTATTGCATGGTGAAGGTGTCGCCATTGGAATGGTAATGGCATTTGCCTTTTCAGCCGCGCACGGCTTATGCCCACAAGCAGATGTGGATGCACTCAAACAACATCTTATCGAGGTGGGACTTCCAACGCATCCGAAGGATATACATCCTAAATGGGATGCCAAGTCACTGCTTTCATATATGCAGCAAGATAAAAAAGTCAGTGATGGCAAACTGGTGTTTATCCTTGCAAAAGCTATTGGTGAGTCATTTATCCGCAAAGACGTGGATGCCGCCGACATTGCCGTTTTCTTAAAAAAATTTTTAGCTGAGAAATAGTGATATTATGGAACTAGACTGGTTTTTTACCTTATTATTTATTTTTTTCCTCATCCTTTGCTCTGCATTCTTTTCAGGCTCTGAGACAGGGCTGACAGCCGTTTCACGCGCAAAATTGCATACTATGGCTAAAGAAGGCAATGCCCGCGCAAAATTAGCTGAAAAACTAAGAGAAAATAAAGACGCCCTTATTGGCACTATTTTGC
>CAYGTX010000018.1:0-14999 GCA_964352935.1 uncultured Rickettsiales bacterium
AAAGTAGCCTGGCTTTTCTTCAGGCATCATAATCCCTTCAATTGTAACTGGTGCAGGATTTAAAGAATCAGGACGGTTCACGGGCGATTTACTCGCAACCAACGTCCATCCACGATCCACTAAAATATAACCACCCTCTGAACGTTCAAACGGCGTCAGGATATTATAACCGGGCTTACCTTTTGGCACACGCGCACCTGTGAACAAATGCGCTTCTTTCTCGTGCATAAAGCGTCCTGTAAGCTTCACACGGCGATAGGGTATTTTAGGGTTATCTAAATTGATGCTTGAAAGCGAAGCAGGACGCGACTGCATGGCTTTCTCAAGCATTTCAATACGATCATTCTTTTTTTCCATCCGCATTAACTGCCACGTGCCCAACCCTAACAATAGTGAGAAGGTAAAAATGGTGAATAAAGTCGGAATCAGAAAAGAACGTTTGGGTTGCATGCGCGGTCACTTTTGTTGGTTACGATACCTATATTGTGCATGTATAAGCCATGTTTTGGCAAGCTTTAATGTCACAATTGAGCCAATTACCGTCAATGGAAGCCATAATACCACATGCATCCAAGGCGAAGGATTATAGGAAAATTCAAACCAAATCGCTAATATCACCACCAATGTGCCAATAATGCTCATGGCAATATAAGCTGCACCATCACCCACATCACTTTGAGTGAGATCAAACCCACACTCGGGGCAACGCTCTTTGATTGAGAGTATTTTATGGTAAATATCGCCCTGTAAGCAGGCAGGGCAATGCCCTTTTAGAATGGCAGACCAGCACTGGCTGGGCTTACTTTTCAAAACCTAGCGCGCCCACACATATACAAAGGCAAACAAGAACAACCACACCACATCGACGAAGTGCCAATACCATGCAGCAAATTCGAAGCCTAAATGATGCTCTTCGCTAAAATCGCCACGCATGGCACGACGTAAGCACACCGCCAAGAAAATCGTTCCAATCAATACATGTGCACCATGGAAACCTGTCGCCATATAGAAGTTTGACGAGTAAATACCATCAGTAAAGCCAAATGTAGCGTGCGAATATTCATAGGCTTGAAGCAAGGTAAACAAAAAGCCTAGACCAACTGTAATCGCTAAGCCCTGAATTAAACCTTTGCGGTCATTATTAAGCAATGCATAATGCGCCCATGTGACCGTGGTACCAGAAAGGAGAAGCACCAATGTATTGATAAGTGGCAAATCCCACGGATCAAAAGTTTCTACACCTTCAGGCGGAAACACGCCTTCAACCACAGCACCATCAAACAAATGCGCACCATCAAAACCAAGTACAGGCGCTAGTGCGGCTTTGAAGAAGCTCCAGAAAAATGCGAAGAAAAACATGACTTCAGAAATAATGAACAGCGCCATACCAATGCGTAAGCCATTTTGTACAACTTTTGTATGGATTTTATCGCGCACTGCTTCTTTGATAATATCAGCCCACCAGCGATACATCACAAACAATACACCTGCTACACCCAAAGGTAACAACACATTACCCGCCGGTTCATTATGCATAAAAAACGCGAGACCCACAAATAATGTGAAGGCGAAGAACGCACCAACTAATGGCCACGGACTTGGATCAACTAAATGAAAATCATGCTGCTTATTACTCATCATCACCTCTTTGGATAGGCTAATATTATGTGTTAATTCTTTCAAAATCCACTTATTAGGTAAATTTACATGGTCTTTCTACAAAAAAACAACTCGAAAATCCAGCATTATATTTATATTCACTCTTGCTGGCTTGCTCATCTTCACGTGAACTATGCGTATTAGAACGTTTTATCGCGGCAAAAAGCTACTCTTTAGCTTTAAAGAATGTGTATGAAAGCGTGATGGTTCGCACTTCCTTAACATCGGGATCTTGCTCTATTGCTGGGTCGATAAAGAATGAAACGGGCATTTCCATCTTCTCACCCGGTTGCAAGGTTTGATTATCAAAACAGAAACACTGAATTTTGTCAAAATATTGCCCCACCTTATTTGGTGTGACATTATATACCGCTACACCCGTGGCTGGTTCATCACTTGTATTGGTTGCCTCAAAATAGATGAGCGTATCAACACCCGTGGTCACTTTCACTTTGCGTTGAAGCGTTTTAAACTCCCACGGCAAATTTGGATCTGTATCTGCATTAAATAGTACAGTGATTTCTTTTTCGCCCTTTTCATGCGGGGCACTTTCGGCTACGCCTGTGGTGCCGCCATAGCCTGTGACTTTACAAAACAAGTTGTAAAGTGGCACAGAAGCATACGCTAGCGCACTCATTGCTGCGACAAGCATGAGAAGAAAAATCAATGTTTTGGTATTTTTTGAGAGCATCATCATTGCTGCAATTATATATTATAATGCGCATTTGGCTTTGCTTTTAATGCGCAAATCTTAAAGCCCAATGCTTTGAAACTTAATCGCTCCTAACACAAAAAACAAGATGACCAGCGCCAGTAGCACCGCCATTAAGGTGTAGTTTTTGAACTTCTTGCGTTTGTGTAAATCACTATATGGCATCGATTGGTATCCATTGATCAATTAATAACAAGGTGAATAACACAAAAAGGTACAAAATTGAATATTTAAACAGCTTTCTTGCCCTTTCAATTTCGTAATGTTTCCAGACGACATAGGCCAATTGGCAAAAACGCAACCCAAGCAAGGTAGCGCCTACCAGATAGATTAAGCCACTCATACCCACAGCCACGGGCAACAATGTGGTGAAAAGCAGACAAATACTATAGGTCAGAATATGATTTTGCGTTACGCGCACCCCTGAAGTTACAGGTAACATTGGCACTTTGGCGCGAGTGTAATCATCATTGCAATAAAGTGACAATGCCCAGAAATGCGGAGGCGTCCACATGAAAATGATACAAAATAACAATATACTTTCTAGTGATATAGAGCCCGTTACCGACGCCCAACCAATCATAGGAGGGAACGCACCTGCAGCACCACCAATCACGATATTTTGTGGCGTAGAACGCTTCAGCCACATGGTATAAATGAACACATAAAATAAAATGGCAGTAAGCAACAATGCAGCAGCCACCCAGTTTACGGCGATCAACATAATAAACACACTAGCTGCGGACATTATCACTGCAAATTCGAGTGCATCTTGCGCGGTCACTCTGCCTGCTGGCACGGAACGTTTTTTAGTGCGGTTCATGACTGCGTCAATATCACGGTCATACCACATATTAATCGCCCCCGCAGCACCTGAACCAAGCGCAATGCAGAAGATAGCCACACATGCAATGAATGGGTGCATCTCACCCACACCCGGCGCCATTAACAAGCCAATCAAGCCTGTAAACACCACCAGTGACATCACACGCGGCTTTAGCAGGCTGATATAATCCCGCACCCGTGATTCTGTTACAATGGTTTCTGACATGGTCATGGCGTGTTTTATCACTCGTTTGTTATTTAGCAAAAAAGCGCGGTTAGGTTACCGCGCCTCTTTACTCGTGCACAGCACGTTATTTTTTATATCTTCAATGCGAGTAAGCCGATCTAATCATACGGTTAGTAAGCTGTTAGGCTCATTACGAAATTTAGGAAAATTTCGTAGGAGCAATTAACAACTTCCTACTTCATCACTGGCTGCTTTTCAAACGTATGAAAAGGAGCAGGAGAAGGAATCGTCCACTCTAACGTATCTGCACCTTCACCCCATGGGTTAGCAGCTGCTTTTTTACCTTTTGCAAGCATGTGAATAATCACAATCACAAAGAAGACAGCACCAGCGAATGAGATGTACGAACCAACACTGGATACATAGTTCCAACCAGCATAAGCATCAGGATAATCAGGAATACGACGCGGCATACCTGCAAGACCTAAGAAATGCTGTGGGAAGAAGGTTACATTCGCACCAATAAACATTAACCAGAACTGAATTTTACCCAAACATTCACTATACATGCGACCATACATTTTAGGCGCCCAGTAATAGAAACCCGCAAAGCCTGCAAATAATGCACCGAGTGACATCACATAGTGAAAGTGTGCTACTACATAATAGGTATCGTGGAACACGCGATCAACACCCGCATTTGCAAGCACCACACCTGTTACACCACCTACAGTGAATAGGAAAATAAAGCCAATCGCATAGAGCATTGGGGTAGAGAAAGTGAGTGAACCACCCCACATTGTTGCAATCCAACTGAAAATCTTAATCCCTGTTGGTACAGCAATAATCATGGTGGCAATGGTGAAGTAAGCCATTGCGTTCACATCCATACCCACGGTAAACATGTGGTGCGCCCACACAACGAAACCTAATACACCAATACTAGACATCGCATAGGCCATACCTAAATAACCAAATACAGGCTTTTTAGAGAAGGTAGCAATCACGTGTGAGATGATACCAAAGCCAGGAATGATAATGATATATACTTCAGGGTGACCAAAGAACCAGAATAAGTGCTGGTAAAGCACAGGATCACCACCACCAGCAGGATCAAAGAATGATGTGCCAAAGTTACGATCGGTGAGTAGCATGGTGATTGCTCCACCAAGTACAGGCAATGCCAATACAAGCAAGAATGCCGTAATTAAAACAGACCACACAAATAAAGGCATTTTGTGAATGGTCATGCCAGGAGCGCGCATATTGAAGATGGTCACAATCATGTTGATTGCACCTAAAATTGACGAAGCACCTGCCAAATGAAGGCTAAAGATAGCCATATCTACTGCCATACCTGGATGTTTCAGCGCGTTGGAAAGCGGCGGATATACCGTCCAGCCTGTTCCCGCACCGCCATCTACAAACGCAGAGGCAAGCAGCAAGATGAACGCAAAAAACAACAACCAAAAGCTGATATTGTTCAAACGTGGAAACGCCATATCTGGCGCACCAATCATCAATGGCATAAACCAGTTACCAAAACCACCCATAAGTGCTGGCATAATCATGAAAAACACCATCACAAACGCATGTGCAGTTAGCACTACATTGTAAAACTGGTAGCCGTTACTATCTGCTGATAGAAACTGCATGCCCGGCTCTGCAAGCTCCATACGGATAATCACCGAAAATATACCACCTACTAACCCCGCCACAATGGCTAGAATCAGATACAAGGTTCCGATGTCTTTGTGGTTTGTAGAAAATAACCAGCGTTTAATGCCTGTAGGATTATGCTCGCCCATAGTAAACTACCTTACTTTTTCTCGTGTTTAATTCTGTAATTATTGTGCCAATGCTAACTTGTCGCCAGATGCAACCGCACCAAACTTTTGCTTCGCAGACTCAACCCATTTTTTGAAATCTTCTTTAGAAACCGCTTCAATCACGATTGGCATAAAGCCATGCCCAACGCCACAAAGCTCTGAACATTGACCGCGATAAATACCCGGCTTTTCAATATTCACCCATGTTTCATTCAAACGCCCCGGCACGGCATCTTTCTTTAACGCAAGTGCAGGAATCGCCAATGCATGAATCACATCTGCTGCGGTAAGTTGAATACGAATGGTGGTATCAACAGGAAGTACAAGGCGGTTATCCACCTCTAGCAAGCGCACTTGACCTTTTGACACGTCAATATCTTCATCGGCAATCATATAGCTATCAAATGCAATGCCGTCATGGTCAGGATATTGATAACCCCAATACCACTGGTAACCAATCATCTTCACGGTCATATCAGATTCTGGCACAACATCGGCTTTATAAAGCAAACGAAGCGAAGGAACCGCAATCACCACAAGGATAAGCACAGGGATGGCTGTCCAAAGAATTTCAATCAATGTGTTGTGCGATGTTTTGCTTGGCACTGTGTTGACTTTGCGATAGTAGCGCACGCACACATAGATAAGAAGCAATGTCACGAAGACTGAAATCGCCACAATAATCCATAACACTAAATCATGGAAGGCAACAGCATCATGCATGACAGGCGATGCTGCATCCTGAAAGCCCATTTGCCATGGTGTTGGTTGATCTGCAAACGCGCCTGCACTTAGCAATAGCGCGGTAAAAAATGAAAAAACTGAACAAATCCGGTGCAATGTTCTGTCCTTTTGTATATGGTTGTCCCGAGCTTCGACCTCAAACATTAAGGTCGATTTTGTGAGGATATATACTACTACAAAATAAAAATGTAAAGAAGTGAGATAATTAAGAATGACGAATTCTTCTAAAGACCATTCCATCGATGATATTTTCTTCCACGCCAACCAAATGGATGAGGAGAAAGTAAAACAGATTGTATCCCAGAGTTTACAAGGGATGGACGATGGTGAATTGTTTCTTGAATTTTGTCAATCTGAAGCGCTCGTCTTTGATGATGGTATTTTAAAAAATGCCAGTTACAACACCGAAAGTGGCTTTGGATTGCGCTCTGTGCTGGGTGAAACCACAGGCTATGCGCATTCATCTGAACTGAGCGAAGAAGCTATTTTACGCGCTAGTGAAACTGTAAAAGCGGTGAGCAAAGGCTATAGCGGGCAAACCAAACTAGCAGCATCACCCAAACGCAGTAATTTGCATCTTTATGCCGACACCAACCCTTTGCAGGAACTTCCGCTTGAACAAAAAATAGCGCTTTTACAAGAAATTGATGCTTATGCACGCGCTAAAGACCCTCGCGTTAAGCAAGTGAGCGCCTCACTCGCAGGTGAATGGCAGGCCGTGCGTATTTTGCGCAGCTCGGGCGAGCATTATGATGACATCCGCCCCCTAGTGCGCCTTAACATCTCGGTGATTATGGAACAAAACGGACGCATGGAGCGTGGCTCATACGGCACAGGCGGGCGTGAATCTTATGGCAATTTCATCACCAAAGAAACATGGCAAAAAGGCACGAATGAAGCCATTCGTCAAGCCAGTGTGAATTTAGAAGCTATTGATGCCCCTGCAGGCGAAATGCCTGTGGTGCTTGGCAATGGCTGGCCGGGCATTTTATTGCACGAAGCCGTAGGGCATGGGCTTGAAGGTGATTTCAACCGCAAAAAAACCTCAGCTTTTTCAGGACTATTGGGTGAACAAGTTGCCGCCAAAGGCGTGACTGTAGTAGATGATGGCACGATTGCCAAACGCCGAGGCTCACTATCGATTGATGATGAAGGCACGCCGACGCAATATACCACCCTCATTGAAGATGGCGTGTTAAAAGGCTATATGCAAGACCGCATGAATGCGCGCTTGATGGGCGTTGAGCCAACTGGCAATGGTCGCCGTGAGAACTATGCATATCAACCCATGCCACGCATGACCAACACCTATATGCTTGCAGGAAACCACGAAAAAGAAGAAATCATCGCATCGGTAAAGAAAGGCATTTTCGCCCCACAATTTGGCGGCGGACAGGTGGATATTACCTCGGGTAAATTTGTATTCTCAGCCTCTGAAGCCTATCTGATTGAAGATGGCAAAATCACCACCCCTATCAAAGGTGCTACGCTCATTGGCAATGGCCCAGAAGCCTTAAAACATGTGAGCATGATAGGCAACGACCTAGCGCTAGACCCCGGCATCGGAACGTGCGGCAAAGCAGGGCAAGGCGTGCCTGTTGGCGTTGGGCAACCAACGATGTTGTTGGATAAGTTGACTGTGGGTGGGGTTGGTTAAGCGCTATCACGCTGCACCCCACCCAACGCACTAAACCCATAAAAATATTTTAGAAACTACCTTTTATACAGAAAGCTCTCCTGAAGGTTGCGTGGTTGGCAAACCAGCATTTCCCTTGCCACCTGGCTTAACGACGCCACCAGTGAATCCACCTTTTATAACCTTTGCTTCTTGTTTTGCACTATGTTCACTTACTACATTTTCAGTCACATCAGCAGCCCGAGCAGAAACAACCGCTGAAACCGGCCCAGCACCCCCTACTCCATCAAAGGCACAAAGCATCACTGAGCAGCCTTCTTCAACTGGCGCCTTAACAGATAAGACCGTAATATCATCTGCTTTACTTTTACCTACTTCTTTCAACTGTTTACTTGATGCATCTGCAAATTCTTCTGCATAATTTGGTGCATCAAAATCAACCTTTTTTGCAACATTAGATAAATGGTTTACGATATTTTCTTCTTTGTGATATATGCCATACACACCATCAGTCGCTGTCTGCACTCTAAAATTATCGAAATTAAAACTTTTATTGTCTTTTTTCAGCACTTCAAACGCTTTAGAACCAACGTCATCATCGCGAGCAGTTTCATTAGCACCTGGCGTCAGGCAATTTGTTATCATCTGCCCCCTCCCATATGTAATTTATTCAGCAATATCACATTTCCACCATCATCAACCAGAAACGCCACACTATCACCAGCACCAGCATAGGTAACACGCTCATTAGTTATAATTGCGCCAGCAGCCGTAGTAGCCCCTTTTTGCTCCTCAGCAGCCCCTGCTGCTGCCATACCACCCATTGATAGATTGCGCCGTAACGCGACGTTCTCTACTTCATCCTTAAGAGAAGGATTGTTATCAAGTTCATTATATTTATTTTTTACCTTTTTTTTTGCTTCAATTAATTGCTCTTTTAAAGTCGCAACCTTCTCTTCAGCATCTGAACGGCTTTTTTTGCGACCTTCTTTAGCTGCTTGAAATTTATCAGCGTTTGTAAAAGCCCTTCTAAATCCGCCCGAAAGAAAGCCATAAGGCTTGTTTTTGTTTGCTTCTTTTTTGGCAGCTTTCAATTCTTCTTCTAGACTTAATGCTTTTTTATCCAACGCATTCATATCATTTAAGAAATCTCCTGCTTTTCCAGCACCACCTTCAGCCTTACTCTTTCTAACTTGTGCAAATATATCTTTAAATATTTTTTCAGCATTGGCTGCTTCAACCTTATGATCCAGCACCGTCGCTATGCCATTATCTTCATTTAAGCCATTTTCTCCCTTGGTACATTTACGTACCGCGGAGAAGCCTACAACACCTGCTAGAGCATCAGCACCTGCCGCCTCAACTTCACTACGCTTTTTATTTGGATCAAACTTATAAAATTCTGTCTTTCCTTTAGTCATTAGAAATACCTTTCCATTATTCTTTCGTTAATATTTAGGCGCAAATTTCCAAGCACAAAACAATGCTATTGGCAAGCCCTCTCCCAACTAAAACATATATTAACTTTTAAAAGTTAATATATTATTAAGATGTTAATATTTTATATGAAATTAGGAATATTTTATATTCTGTCGAGCACCACTACTGCAGGCTCAATGGAAAATTTAACTAAATTTAGCGGCAATGAGCCTAAAAACTACTTTCGCGGATCAAGCGCATCGCGCACCGCTTCGCCGATGAAGATGAGTAGCGAAAGCATGAGTGCTAGCGAGATAAACGCCGTCATACCCAGCCATGGCGCTTGCAGGTTTTCTTTGCCTTGCGCGAGCAATTCACCCAATGAAGCTGAACCGGGTGGCAAGCCAAACCCCAAGAAATCAAGCGAGGTGAGCGTGGTAATTGCCCCTGTTAAGATGAATGGCAAAAAGGTCAGTGCTGACACAAACGCGTTGGGCAGCACATGGCGGAAAATGATGGTGGGTTCTTTCACGCCCAGTGCTTTGGCTGCTTTCACATATTCGTAGTTGCGCGCTTTTAAAAACTCGGCACGTACCACACCCACCAGTGACGTCCAGCTAAACAGCAGCATAATGCCTAGTAGCCACCAAAAATTAGGCGTCACAAAGCTGGAAAGAATAATCAGCATAAACAACACGGGCAAGCCCGACCAAATTTCGATAAAACGTTGGAAGAATAAATCTGTCTTGCCACCAAAATAGCCTTGCACTGCTCCCGCTGCAATGCCGATGATGGAGCTTGCAATGGTGAGCACTAATCCATACAGCACAGAGATTCTGAAACCATACATCATCCGCGCGGTAACATCACGCCCTTGATCGTCTGTTCCCAGCCAGTTATCCGTTGTAGGCGCTGAGGGTGCGGGTGTTGGCAAATCGTAATTGATGGTGCGATAGCTATAAGGGATAAGCGGCCACATCATCCACCCCTCGCCTTTTTCTTCAATCAGTTGTTGAACGTAGGGGTCGCGATAATCGGCTTCGGTTTCAAAATCGCCACCAAAGGTGGTTTCGGGGTAGGCAGCGAACACTGGCGCATATAACGCACCTTCATGGCTGACTAAAATCGGCTTATCGTTGGCGATAAACTCTGCAAACAGGCAGATGAAAAACAGCACCATAAACACCCAAAAGGAAATATACCCTCTGCGGTTGGCTTTAAATTTAGCGAGTTTGCGTTGAAAAGGCGTTTCTCGTTGCATAACTTACACCTCCCTACGCTCAAAATCAATCCGCGGATCAATCCACACATAGACCAAGTCGCCAATCAAATTGGTGATAAGCCCCAACAGCGTGAAGATAAAGAGCGTACCAAACACCACGGGATAGTCACGCTGAATCACCGCTTCAAAACCTAGCAGTCCCAACCCATCGAGTGAGAAAATCACTTCAATCAACATGGCGCTGGTAAATAAAATGCCGATAAGCGCACTGGGCAAACCCGCCACCACAATCAACATGGCGTTACGAAACACATGCCCATACAGCACACGGTTCTGCGAAAGCCCTTTTGCACGCGCGGTGAGCACATATTGCTGCGAAATTTGGTCGATAAAACTATTTTTTACCAGTAAGGTGAGGCTGGCAAAACCACCAATCACCATCGCAAAAACGGGCAGTGCCAAATGCCAAAAATAATCGAGCATCTTTGCACCGAATGACATTTCATCCCAGCCTGATGAGGTTAAACCGCGCAGCGGGAACACACTCCAATAGCTGCCACCAGCAAACAGCACGATAAGCAAGATAGCCAACAAGAAACCCGGAATCGCATAGCCTACTGATATCACCGCACTCGTCCACACATCAAAGCGGCTACCATCTGTGACTGCTTTTTTGATACCTAGTGGAATAGAAATGGCATAGACAATCAATGTCGTCCATAATCCTAGCGAGATAGAGACGGGTAATTTTTCAACAATCAGCGAGCTGACCGATTGGCTTTTAAAGAAGCTCTCTCCAAAATCGAACTGTAAATAGTTTCCCACCATTTCGAAGAAACGTTGATAGGCAGGCTTATCGAAGCCATAATATTTTTCAATACGCGCTATCAATTCAGGGTCTAGCCCTTGTGCTCCACGATAGCTGCTATTGCTATTGCTATTTTGTGCTGATTGACCAATGGTTGAGCCACCCGCTGCCATATCACTGCCACCACCTGAAAATCTAGCGGTTGCACCACCTTGATCGGCACCGGTGATGGTGGCAATCATTTGCTCTACTGGCCCACCGGGTGCGGCTTGCACGATCACAAAATTGATGAGCAATATCCCCAGCAAGGTAGGAATCATTAAAAGTAGGCGTTTCAGCGTATAGTTAAACATGGTGAATGATTCGCTTTATAAATGAGCCATTACTATAGCCTAGTTAGTTTTTGGAATCTAGAATCAAGAATCAGGAATTTATAAAATACTGACAAGCCGCTTCTGCAGAGGGAAGAATATGCCCTCATTGCTTTTCCATCAGAAACAAAAAGGGCGCAGTTCGAAAACCACGCCCTTTTTAAACTTGCTTTTTGATGGTTCTAATAAAAACCGAAAGAAGCAAAATATATTAGAATTACTTTAAACGACCCCAGATAATTTTCTTCGCATAGTAGAAGAAAAGAGTGAAGATCAACAAGTAGATGAATGCTTTAATACCCATGCGCTTACGCTGTTCCATTTCTGGCTCAGCCGTCCACTGCAAAAAGTTCACTAAGTCACGTGACATTTGCTCTGCAGTTGCTTCAGTACCATCTGCATATTCCACCAAACCATCCGAAAGTGGCGCAGGCATACCAATTTGTCCACCTGGGAAGTAAGGGTTGTAATACATGCCTGTTCCCAACTTCACATCGGCAGGCGCTTCTTCATAGCCTGTAAGCAATGCATGTAAATAGTTAGCGCCATTGGTACGCGCCTTCACCATCAACGATAAATCAGGAGGGTAAGCACCATTGTTTGATGCACGCGCCTGCTGCTCATTGGCATAAGGCGACGGCATACGATCCGAAGGACGCGCAGGACGCATGAACATCTCACCATCATCATTTGGACCATCTTCTACTTCATATTGCGCAGCAAGTGATTTCACTTCCGCTTCAGAAAAGCCAAGCTGCTCTAAAGTACGGAAAGGAATCAAACGCATAGAGTGGCAAGATGCACACACTTCTTTATAGACTTGATAACCGCGTTGAGCCGACTGGCGATCAACCGTACCAAAAATACCATCAAACGACCAATCCATTGCTTCTGGATGTTTTGCATCTGATGCAGCATTAGCAGCTACGCCAAAAAACAACCCCGTTAGAAATACTACAACTGCATAACGCATAGATTCACTCCCCATTATTTCTTTGTCGCTGCACTGATTGAAGCTGGCAACGGCTTCGCTTTTTCAACTTTGCTTAACAGTGGCAATACCAACAAGAAGTAAGCAAAATAGTAGAATGTAGCAACACGTGACAAGATCACATAAATACCTTCTGCCGGCTTACCGCCTAACCATCCTAAGAAAATACCATTGATAACAAACAACCAAAAGAAAGGCTTGAATAATGGACGATATGCACCACTTTTCACTTTATGTGTATCCAACCAAGGCAATACAAACAAGATAAGGATAGAGGCAAACATAAATAATACGCCACCTAACTTATCAGGAATTGCACGCAAAATAGCGTAGAAAGGTAAGAAGTACCACTCAGGCACGATGTGCGCAGGTGTCACCATTGGGTTTGCTTCGATATAGTTATCCGCGTGTCCTAAATAGTTTGGTGCGAAGAATACAAATCCAGCAAACACAAGGAAGAACACACCAAAACCGAAGAAATCTTTCACGGTGTAATATGGGTGGAAAGGAATTGTATCTTTCTCAGTTTTTACTTCGACACCAGTTGGGTTGTTTGACCCCTTCGTGTGAAGCGCTAATACATGCACTACCACTAAGCCCAAAATCACAAATGGCATTAAATAGTGAAGCGCAAAGAAACGGTTCAAAGTTGGGTTACCCACTGAGAAACCACCCCATAACCATGTTACAATCGCATCACCTACCACAGGAATGGCCGAGAATAGGTTGGTAATTACAGTCGCACCCCAGAAGCTCATTTGACCCCAAGGAAGCACGTATCCCATGAATGCTGTCGCCATCATTGAAAGGAAAATAAGAATACCAAACCACCATAAAATCTCACGTGGGGCTTTGTACGAACCATAATATAGGCCGCGCACGATATGTGCATAGACTACGATAAAGAACATCGACGCACCCACAGCGTGAATATAGCGAATCAACCAGCCGTAATTCACGTTACGCATGATGTTTTCAACACTATCAAATGCATAATCAACATGGGGTGTGTAATGCATGGCAAGGATAATACCTGTAATGATTTGAATCATTAAGGCAATACCTGCAAGTGAACCGAAGTTCCACGCATAGCTAAGGTTCTTAGGCGTACGATATTCCGCCTGATGCTTCATGAATGAAAAGACCGGAAGGCGCTCTTCAATCCAATTAACGACTTTATTATCTGACTTAAATTCACTCATCTTAATTAACCGATTTTTATCACGTTATCATTGAGGAAGGCATAAGGAGGCACAGGCAAGTTTAGCGGTGCAGGACCTTTGCGAATACGACCAGAAGTATCATAGTGCGAACCATGACATGGGCAGAACCAACCATCATAATCACCACTATTTCCAAGAGGCACACATCCAAGGTGCGTACAAACGCCAATCACTACCAACCATTCATCATGGCCTTCAAGCACGCGGGCAGTATCTGCTTCAGGATCAGGCAACACATTCACATCCACTTCACGCGCTTCTGCCACTTCTTTATCAGTACGACGACGGATAAAGACAGGCTTACCGCGCCACATCACCTTGATAGATTGACCTTTTTCTACACCACCTAAGTTCACTTCGGTGGATGCAAGGGCTAACACATCAGCCGATGGATTAAGTGAATCCACCAATGGCCATGCTATGGACGCAGCACCTACACCAGCAAGCGCTGAGGCACCAAGAACAATAAAATCGCGACGTGTACCGCCTTCAGTATTTGACTTATCAGACATCCTGCTCTCTCTTAAATATCCTAAGTGTGTTTACTCATATTTTCTACAGAAAACAGCCACTTTCTGCTTTCTTTTTTCACGATAATTGCACCAAAAATAGCGCCATTATCAGAGAATATCTACCCAAAATATAGGGTTTGTATATAGAAAAAGAATCGAAATGGCTAGTGCTTATTGCAGAAAAATATGAAATGAACTCAGAAACCATTCCAAATAATGAAAAGAGTAACTCAAGAATGAACTACTCTTTTTAGATAATTTTTAGCGATATCTCACTTATCTACGCTTACTCGGCATGATTGGTTCAGGCTCAGTTTCAAGCGGAATAAATTCTGGCGTGAGTGGCTTGCCAGCTGCTTTCTTGTTCTTAATCTCTTGAATGGCTTTTGAAAGCGCAATGAAACGATGCGGATTGGTTGGGTGCGTGGAAGAGGTATAAATCCCCTGCCCGCCATCTTTAATAGAAAAACGACGCCAAATATTAGGCGCGTTATCTATATTATAACCTGAATTTGCCATAATATAGACACCAATATAGTCTGCTTCATTTTCAAACCCTTGCGAATAGGTCAGCCCGCCAATTTGCGCACCTGCGTTTGAAAACATGGACCCAGTCGAAATACCCCCCGCCGTTGCTAGCATATCTAGCGTAAAGCCAACCAAATGCCCTGCTAATGAGTTTTTTTGCTGCGCATCCACATGCCCCATCAGATTATGCGCATATTCATGCCCTAAAATAGTGGCGAGTTCTTCATCCGCTCTAGCAAAATTCATCATCGCAGTGGTAACATAGATGTTCTTTCCATCGGCAAACGCATTGACTGAGTTTTCTTCTTTAAGGAAAATTTTATAGACGCAATT
>CAYGTX010000019.1:0-14788 GCA_964352935.1 uncultured Rickettsiales bacterium
GATGGCAGCAAGCGGTGAGCTTGAAGAGTTATTTCAAGAAAAAGGTTTAAAGTAGGAAAGCGTATGACCACGGCAATTCAGTTAAATCAATTAAGAAAAGTTTACCGTAGCAAGAAAGGCACAGAAAATGTGGCGTTGCACGGGATTGATTTAACTGTGCCAAAAGGGTCGTTCTTTGGTTTATTAGGGCCAAATGGTGCGGGAAAATCTACCTTAATTAATATTCTTGCTGGCACCGTCATGAAAAGCTCAGGCAGTGCAGAAATCTGCGGTTTCGATATTACCAGTTCGCCAAAATCTGCGCGTCGTTCCATCGGCATTGTGCCACAAGAATTGTTGCTTGATACCTTTTTTACCGTAAGTGAAGCGCTAGAAAATACAGCGGGTTTTTATGGTATCCCTAAAGCCGAGCGCCGTACCGATGAAATATTAAAAGCTGTTGGTTTGCTTGATAAGCGCAATGCCACACCGCGTAGTCTTTCAGGTGGGATGAAGCGTCGTTTGCTGGTAGCTAAAGCGATGTGCCATTCGCCAGATGTATTGGTGCTAGACGAGCCAACCGCAGGGGTGGATGTAGAGTTGCGAGAGCTATTATGGGATTATGTGCGTAAGTTAAACGAGCAAGGCACCACCATTTTGCTTACCACGCACTATCTTGAAGAAGCGGAAGAATTATGCGACCGCATCGCTGTAATAGATGGCGGGCGCATCATTACCGAAGGAAGCAAAAAAGACATTATGGGAACGGTAGATCGCAAAAAGCTGATTATCACCCCGTATGAAGAAGTGAAACAAGTGCCAGCGGCATTAAAAGACTTTGATGCTATCATCAGTGATGTTGGCGCAATAGAAATTACCTATCGCAAACAAGATACAACGGTCGATCAAGTGTTGACGGCGTTTCGTAAAACAAAACTTTCGATTCGTGATCTTTCCACCGAAGAGCCAGATTTGGAAGAAGTTTTCCGTCTGCTCACAAAGAAATCAGCTGCTTAATTGTTTTTAGTAGTCGCGACTCTACAATCTTTATAGATTTTTTATTTTTTAGCCATTATTCCTGATAGCGCATTGCTATGAGGTCATTTAGTATATTAACAACATATGCGCGTCCCATCGGTTGATGTTGATGTGGCTGAAGATAGCGCTATCGATGAAGCAAATGAGCCAGAAGCGGCTGAAAGCGAGTAAGGCTTAAGTTCTTATATCTCTTAGAATAAAGACCTTAGAAGAGCTTTCGACTTATGATGTGACCAGCGTATGCACGAGTCTTGTCAGGGTTGAAAGCTCTTTTTTTGTGATGGTGTAAGGTGGCATCACATAGACAATATCGCCAAATGGTCTTAACCAGACACCAGCTTTTTGTGCTTTCTTGCGCATTTCAAACATGTTTTCCCAACTAGCATCGTGGAGCTGCACCGCAGCGATAGCGCCTTTAATACGCACATCTTTGACGTTCTCAAGCTTCTTAAGTGGACGAAGTTCTTCATAAAGCTGTGTTTCGATGGCTTCTATTTGTTGCAAACGTGGTTCGCTCTCAAATAAGTCGAGCGAGGCATTGGCAGCGGCGCACGCAAGCGGGTTTGCCATAAAAGTAGGGCCACACATTAAGGCTTTTTCTAGCTCATCGCCCAAAAATGCATCAAAAACATGTTGTTTGGTGAGGGTAGCAGCCAGCGTCATGGTGCCGCCAGTGAGTGCTTTGCCGATGCACATAATATCAGGGATAATGCCAGCTTCTTCACACGCAAACATCATGCCGGTGCGACCAAAGCCTGTCATCACCTCATCGGCTATGAACAGCAAATCATGCTTTTTCACGATGCGGTAAATCTCTGCCAATGTATCGGGCGAGTGGAACTTCATGCCACCAGCACCTTGCACTAAAGGTTCAATCACCACGCCTGCAACCAAGTGACTAACACCGCTTAGCATATAATCCATTTCACTGAAGCCATATTCGTCCGTCGGGATTTTCAGGCTCATTTGCAATGGCATATAGTTGTTGAGTGCCTTATGCATGCCTTTATCAGGATCGCACAACGACATACAGCCCATCGTGTCACCATGATAGCCATTCTCAAAACTAATGAATTTGCTGCGATTCTTTTTGCCCTTATTCTTCCAATATTGGGCAGACATCTTTAATGCTGTTTCTATTGCCGTAGAGCCAGAATCCGTAAAAAATACTTTATCCATCTTTGTAAGTTTTGAGAGCCTTGCAGCCAAGTGGTAGGCCGGTTCGTGGCTGGTGCCTGCAAACATCACATGTGGCATCGTGTGGAGTTGCTTCTCCATAGCTGCAAGAATATGTGGGTGATTATAACCGTGGCAAGTGCTCCACCATGATGAAATGCCATCTAGCAATGTGGTGCCATCGGCAAGCTTCAAATAATTGCCTTCTGTACCCACCACCTGAATGGGCTCTGGCGCGGTTTGCATTTGGGTGTAAGGGTGCCAAATATGGTTTTTGCCTTCTTCATACCATGTTGGGGTCTTATGAGGCATGTCTTGTCACCTTAAATCTATGCGGTAGAAGCGCGTTGCTCTTCACTGTGCTCTGTCTCAGTAATCACTGTTTGGCAGGTGCGAGGTGCTGCAATGTGAATGCCCAATTTATCGAACAGGGCTTTATCTTCATTTTCTTTTGGGTTGCTGGTGGTAAGGAGTTTTTCACCATAGAAAATAGAATTTGCACCCGCTAAGAAGCATAGGCTCTGGGTCTGCTCGTTCATTTCTTCGCGCCCAGCAGAAAGCCTCACATAGGAGGTTGGCATCAAAATACGTGCCACTGCAATGGTGCGGATGAAATCAAACGGCTCTACTTCTTCTACGCCTTCAAGTGGCGTGCCACCTACTTGCACCAGTTGGTTAATCGGCACAGATTCAGGGTGTTGAGGCAGGTTAGCAAGTGTTTGCAATAGCTTGGCTCTATCGGTGCCGGTTTCACCCATGCCTAAAATACCACCACAACAAACATTAATGCCTGCATCGCGGACATTTTGAAGTGTTTCTAAGCGTTCTTCATAGGTGCGAGTAGTGATGATGGTTTCGTAAAATTCTTCAGAACTATCAAGGTTGTGATTGTAATAATCTAGCCCAGCTTCTTTGAGTGTTTCAGCTTGTTCTTTCTTTAGCATGCCCAGCGTCATGCAGGTTTCTAGCCCAAGTGCTTTTACGCCTTTCACCATTTCGGTGACTTTAGGTGTGTCGCGCTCGTGCAGTTGTCGCCATGCAGCGCCCATACAAAAACGCGATGCGCCAGATGCTTTGGCTTTCTTTGCTTGTTCTAACACATAGCCCACTTCAAGCAACGGCTCTTTTTTAAGGCCAGTGTTGTAATGCGCTGATTGCGGGCAATATTTGCAATCCTCAGGGCATGCACCTGTTTTGATGCTAAGAAGCGTGCTTACTTGCACTTCGTTAGGGTCAAAAGTCTCGCGATGAATGGTGGCTGCTTGAAAAATCAGCTCGTTAAACGGGAGCGCAAACAGGCTTTTAATTTCGCTTAATTCCCAATTATGACGGGTTTTCATACTGCTAGTGGCGGGTTTTACTGTCATATTTCTACAAATTCAGTTATATATTGCTGCTCACTCTATAGCAGTAATCCTATAAAAAATGAAGTAAAATGCCACCTCTTAACCAATTTGCATCTCAAAAGCTAGAGCAACTCGCCGCAAAGCAGCAGCAGCGCAGCTTGAAAGGGTCGGCCAGAGAGTCGGGTGTGTGGGTGATGCGTCATGGCAAAAAGCTGCTTTCTTTTTCGTGTAATGACTATTTAGGCATGTCACAACATCCAGAAGTAATGCAAGCAGCCAGAACCGCATTGGATGAATATGGCGTGGGCGCAGGTGCTTCTCGGCTGGTGACGGGCAATCATCTATTATATACCGCACTAGAAGCACAGCTTGCCAATATGAAGCATGCCGAAGCCGCTTTTGTGTTTGGCAGTGGTTATCTGGCAAATATTGGTGTGATTCCTGCTCTTGTGGGCAAAGGCGATTTAATCATTGCCGATAAATTAGTGCATGCCTGTTTGATTGATGGTGCAAAACTCTCAGGCGCTGAGTTTAAGCGTTTTAAGCATAATAATGTCGCGCATGCTAAGGAGTTATTAGAAAAGCACCGCAAAGACTATCGCCACTGCCTGATTCTGACCGATATGGTGTTTAGTATGGATGGCGACAAAGCTCCCATTGCTGATTTAGAAGCGCTGGCAGATGGGTATGATAGTTGGTTATTATCGGACGATGCGCACGGGCTGGGTATTATTGATGCGTCTGCTATCTCGTCACCCAACCATTTGCGTATGGGCACGCTTTCAAAAGCGGTTGGGGTTTATGGTGGTTATGTGTGCGGCTCTCAAGAAATTATAGATTATGTGGTGACAGCAGCACGTTCAGGCGTGTTTTCAACTGCATTGCCGCCAATGGTCGTGGCAGCGGCACTTGCATCGCTCACCATTATCGATGAAACGCCTTCGTTAAAAGATAAGCCACTTTCGCTAGCACGGATGTTTGCAAAAGAACTCAATTTGAAAGAGCCAGAAAGCACCATTGTGCCGTTAATATTAGGCAGTGAAGAAAAGGCGCTAGCAGCTTCTGCGCAACTAGAAGAAGCGGGTTTTTTAGTCTCAGCCATTCGCCCGCCTACTGTGCCGGCTGGTACGGCAAGGTTACGTTTTACATTTTCAACCTTGCATGAAGAGCAAGATGTTGTAAGACTAATCTCACATTGTAAAAAGTTGAAACTAGTATGAGTCATTATCACACCATTACCATTTGTGGATGGGGACAAAAGCCAGATGGGCTCGCCAACATCGCACCTGATGCGCATATGCTGTCTTATGCCAATAGTGAATCGCTTGAGGCGTGGCTGGAAGCGTTAGAACCGATGGAATGTGATACGCTTATTGGTTGGAGTCAGGGCGGGCAATTGGCTCTCAAAGCCATTAGCGAAGGCGTTATAAAAGCTAAAAAATTAGTGTTGATTTCTGTGCCTTATCAGTTTGTGGTCAGCAGTGGCATAAAATGCGGCATGAATAATCAGCAATTTGTAAGCTTTAAATATGCGTTTATGGCAGAGCCAGAGCGCACCATAAAGCGGTTCTCGCTCATGATGAGTCATAATGATTCGCATCAAAAAGAAGTGTTTAATGGTGTTCAATCTGACAGAGAGCAGATAGAAAAGTGGGAGTATTGGCTAGAGCTTCTTGGTGAATTTACTGCGCAGGAAATAGATTTCTCAAACATACCCGAAAAGGTGTTATTGGTACATGGCGCCGATGATGTGGTGGTTGAATCAAGCCAAACCAGCGTGTTTATGCCGTTTATGCCGCATGCCCAAGTGGAAATTTGGGATAAGTGCGCCCATGCCCCGCATTTGCATGATGCAACGCGCCTTAAGCAGTTGATAGAGGCGATGTGATGGCGGCGTCGTTCCAGCAACAAGTACAATCAAGCTTCAATAAAGCAGCGCAAACATATGATGAGCATGCTGATTTGCAGCGCATCGTTGCGCGCGAGCTTTTTGCACGCGCCAAACCCAAGATCAATGATGCAGCGCGCTGGTTAGATATTGGCTGTGGTACAGGGTTCTTGCAGGAGCTTATCAGAACATCGCAATTAAAAACGCATCTGATTCAACTCGATATTGCGCCCGCAATGTGCGAAGTGGCGCAGCATTATGCTAGTGATGCAGCCTTTGGGCTAACCCACACACTCAATGCAGATATGGCGGCACTTCCCGTGAAAAGCCAATCGCTTGATGGGGTGGTTTCGTCACTTGCTATGCAGTGGTCGGGTGATATGGAGTGCGTTTTTGCCGAAGTGCAGCGCGTGCTACAACAAGGCGGATATTTTTATGCCAGCATTATGGGTGAGGGCAGTCTTGCAGAGCTTAAAGCATCCTATCACGCATTAGGCAGAGAAGCGCCGATTCAATCTTTCATCAACGATACAGAACTCACAGCAAAGCTTCAGCCATTTTTTGGTGAAGATGTGGCGGTATCGAGTAAGCCAATCACGCTATATTACGACAATGTTATGCAGATTTTAAAGCGTTTGCGCGGCATTGGTGCTAGTTTCAAAGGTGAGCGCCAGCAGCTTGCTAGCAAAGGTTTTTTTGCTGAATTAGAAGCCTATTACTTGCAAAAATTTGGTGATGAACAAGGCGTTCCAGCGACGTGGAATATCCTCTCAATCGAGGGCATAAGGCCATGAAACAACAGCGTTATTTTATAACATCTTCTGGCACGGGCGTAGGTAAAACCTTAATTACCGCAGCGCTAAGTTATCAGCTCCGCAAAGCTGGAAGACATCCGCTCGCGCTCAAACCTATCATCAGTGGTTATGATGAAAAAGACAGTCAAAGCGATACGCATATTTTGCTGCAAGCACAAGGGTTGCCGGTGGTGAAAGTGCAGGCTGAAACCATTTCGCCTTGGCGTTTTGCTGCGCCACTTTCTCCCAACATGGCAGCGGCGAAAGATGGGCTAAGACTGTCCTTTGATAAAATTATCGATTTCTGCCAGCAAGATTATGCGCATAATGATGTAGTGCTGATTGAAGGTGTTGGCGGTGCGATGGTGCCACTCAATGAACGCAGGCATAGTTTGCATTGGATGAAGGCGCTGAATTACCCTGCTATTGTAGTGGTTGGGAGTTATCTAGGTGCAATCAGCCATGCGCTTACCACCATCACCACGCTTCAACAAGCGGGCATCAAACTGCATGCGATTATCGTGAGTGAATCTGAAAATAGTGATGTGGATTTGCAAGAAACCATCGAAACTATGGTCAATTTTGTACCAAACGTGCCGTTTGTTGCGCTTCCACGCCTTCAGCCAGAAGCGGGCAAAGCCTTATGGCAGCAAGTGCCGGATTTGCTTAAATTGATAAAGTAACGCAATAAATCCTAACATTGGTAAGCAATGACGAGTGAAGTCTTATTTCTTCACTTCTACCACTTTACCATCTTCAATCATTACAATGCGGGTGAGTTTGCGTGCAAGCTCGTGATTATGCGTCACAATCAGCCCAGAAAGCTGCATGGCTTTGCTGGCTTTTAACAGAATGTTTAGCACATCTTCCGCGGTTTTTGGGTCTAGGTTGCCTGTAGGTTCATCGGCAAGTAGCAACGATGGCTTGTTCACAATGGCGCGAGCAATCGCAACACGCTGTTGTTCTCCGCCTGAAAGCTCGGATGGGCGGTGGTGTAAACGACGCTTGAGACCAAAATAATTTAATATCTCCGCCGCATTTTGTTCGGCTTCTGATTTGTTCTCGCCACGAATCATTTGTGGAATCATCACATTCTCAAGCGCAGAGAATTCGCTTAGTAAATGATGAAACTGATACACAAACCCTAGTGTATTTAAGCGCATTTGCGTGCGTGCTTTGTCTTTGAGCTTACTACAATCTTTGCCTTCAATGGTGATTTTTCCACTATCGGCATTATCTAGCAATCCAGCCACTTGTAATAAGGTGCTTTTACCAGAGCCTGAAGGGCCAAGCAGTGCTACCATCTCACCAGGTTTAATTTCCAACGATGCGCCTTTTAGAATCTGTAATTTATTATCCCCTTGCACAAAGGATTTGCGAATATTCTTAAGCGACAAGGTTGTGGTCACGGCTTTTTTACTCATAACGCAATGCCTCCGCTGGGCTGAGTGATGCGGCTTTTCGCGCGGGATAGATGGTTGCAATAAACGAAATAGAGAGCGCCATAATCGTCACCGAAAACACATCAGAGAAGGTGAGTTCGGCAGGCAATACGCTTAAAAAGTAGATCACTGGGTCAAATAAGGTAGTGCCTAAAAGTGATTGTAGCCCTTGACGCAGCGTTTCAATATTCGCAGCAAAGCTAACGCCCAAAATCAGTCCTGCCAATGTGCCCACCACACCCAGTGATGATCCGCAGATAAAGAAAATTCTTAAAATAGAGCCACGGCTCATGCCGATGGTGCGTAAAATAGCAATCGCCCCTGTTTTGCTGTTGACCAGCATAATTAAGCTGGAAACAATGTTGAATGCGGCAATCGCCACAATCAAGGTGAGGATAAAGAACATCACCGTGCGTTCCACCTTGAGGGCATTAACAAGGTTATAGTTCACCATTTGCCAGTTAGTCACGCGGTAAACATGACTGGTTTTGGTAAGAATATCGGCGCTGATGTCGTTCACTTGATATGGGTCGTCCACCATAATTTCGATGTTGCTTGCCATTTCGTTATATTTAAACAACAGTTGAGCGGCCTCAAGCGGCATATAAAGTGCATTGCGATCAAACTCAAACATACCCGTTTCAAACAGTCCAACAACATTGTAGGTTTTCATGCGCGGAATCATCCCCACCGCAGTCGCATTGGTGGTAGGCGAGATAAGTGTTACTTTGTCACCGCTCATCACACCCAGTGCTAAAGCAAGGTGTCTGCCAAGTATCACGACGTCTTTACCATGAAAATCATCAAGGTTGCCTTCCACAATATTATGGCTGATGATGGGGCGGTTCTTGATGTCATCAAATCGCATACCTTTTACCATCGCGCCTGCTGTGCCAAGGTCTGCCGTTGCCATCACTTGCCCTTCCACAATTGGGGCGATGGACTTAATGCCCTTTGTGCCATCAAGATTACCGATAAGTTCGTCGTAATAGCCAATGCCACGCTCATAGCCTTGAATGGTGATATGCCCATTGAAGCCTAGAATTTTGTTGGTGAGTTCAGCCCGAAACCCGTTCATCACTGCCATCACGATAATCAGTGTGGCAACGCCTAGTGCTACCCCCGTAATGGCGAGCACTGAGATAAGAGAAATAAAGCCCTCTTTACGTTTTGCACGTAAATAACGGGAAGCAATAAGCCATTCGGTCACTGAAAACATAAACACGTTTTTTTAAGTTGAGTTTGCAATAAACTAATCGCTTAGATGGCGCACGTCTAGATGAAAATGCGTCAAAAGACATGAACAATTCGATTTAAGTATAAAGAAACCCTAAAAATTTCTTGCGAGAGCTCCCTTTGATATGGTAAAAATAATCGCGCGCGTATCTCCTGTGTTAAGATGACACAGTGCAAGGAGTGGTATGGAACGACGGAAACAGGATTAAATACATGTCTCGCACAAAGGGGCGTTTCAAGAAAAAGAATGGGTTTTTCAAGCAGTGGATGCTTGATTTCTCTTACTCTTTCAAGCAACTTTTTCGTAATAAAAAGATTTTAGTGATCTCTGAAAAGGGCATCACCAGTGTGCCGATGACATCGCGTTTTCAGGCGATGATTGTGCTGGCCGTAATGTCGGCTATGCTATGGTTCTCCTATTCAACGGGTAAGTACTTTGCCTATGAAGGCGTTATTTCCGAGAAAGATCGCGAAATTTGGAGTACATCACTCGATAATGAAAGCTTGCAATATCAATTGACCGATTTGCATGAAAATCTCTCAGACTTAAATCAATATTTCACAAGTATTCAAGCGTTTGATCAGGTTAAAGGTGCTTCATCAGGGCAAGAAGTTGCCGCAAGCGAAGTGAATGCTGAAGTAAGTGACGATGGTTATTTAGAAAGTGAAGATATTGCTACAGATAGCCGCAAGTTGTTGTTAGAAATTCGCAAAAAAGTACATGCACGCATCAAAAGTATCGAGTCGTTGATTGAAATGACGGGGCTTAATTTGAAAGAAGTTGCATCAAACAATCCAAAGCTTGAGCAGATGCTTGCCGAGGTAAGACCAACTCTTTTTGAAGAAACGGCACTTGGTGGTCCTTATGAGCCAGTAGATTTAACGGAAGAGCCGTTTGAAAGAGAGTTGCTTCAAGGGGATATTGCCTATCTGCTTGAGCTAGAAAAACTGCTTCACAGCTATCCGCTTGCATCTCCCATTCAACGATACTATGTTTCAAGTCACTATGGTCGCAGGGTTGATCCGGTGCGACATACTAGTGCGATGCATGGTGGTATCGACTTGGTGGGTGCGCACAAAGGAAAAGTAAATGCGTCAGCACCCGGCACAGTAATTCATGCTCGCCGATATGGTGCTTACGGTAATTTCGTAGAAATTGATCATGGTAATGGTATTACTACACGCTATGGTCATTTAAGCCGCGTGCTTGTTCGTAAAGGGCAAAAAGTTGCGCGTGGTGATGTGATTGGCCTGCAAGGGAATACAGGTAGAAGCACAGGTTCGCACCTACATTATGAGGTGCGTTTTAATAACAAAACAATTAATCCTAAATATTTTCTAAAGGCAGGTACTTATGTTTTCTAAACCCCGTATGGAAGATGGTATTCCAACCCCGCTTCCAAATGCAACTGACGTTCCATCTATTATCGCAGCGGATTTACGCATCGTAGGAAATCTTATCAGTGGTGGTGCCATTGAGATTGAAGGCGAGATTGAAGGTAATGTGACTTGCGCGAATGTGACAATTCGTCGCAGCGGTAAAGTAACCGGTGATGTGATTGCTGATGAAGTGCAAGCAGATGGTGAAATTAACGGCTTAGTGAAAGGTCGTAGCATCATGGTGTCTGAAACTGGTCGTATTACAGGTGTGATTATGTATGAATCACTCTCTATTAAAGACGGTGCTTATATCGATGGTCAATGTAAGAGCATGGATAAATTGCATAAAGGCAATGTAGAAGCGATTGAATCGAATGACTCTGACGTGATGGATATTGACGTAGAAGAATCTGAAAAAGAAATGGCTTATTTGAATAACAATAGCTAGTAAGTCACTTTTCTTTCAATAGAATGCACAAAAACCCCTCGACATATCCGTTGAGGGGTTTTTTGTATGCGGGCTTATGTTATTTAGCACCATCTTTCATCTTAACAGCGCGATTAACCTGTTGCCAAGCCATAGGCAATTGCGTTAAGCTCGTGTTGCGCTGCAAAACATTATTGCAATTAAATTGTATAATGTGTAGCGCATAGATGGAAACGAAAGGATGGAAAAAATGGCAGATAAATACGCAACGCTCATTTACGGCGCGAGTGGTTCAGAAAAGAAAATAGAGCTTCCTGTTCAAAATGGAACGGTAGGCCCAGGGGTGGTGGATGTCACCAACCTTTATAAAGAAACGGGTTGTTTTACCTATGACCCTGGTTTTATGTCAACCGCAGCATGCGATTCAGCCATCACCTTTATTGATGGTGATAAAGGAATTCTTCGCTATCGTGGTTACGAAATAGCTGATCTTGCTGCAAAAAGCAATCACATGGATGTCAGCCATTTGTTACTTTATGGAGAGCTGCCAACCAAGAAAGAATCAGATGAATTTATTCACTCTATTAAACATCACACAATGATACATGAGCAACTACAGTTTATGTATCGTGGCTTTCCACGCAGAGCACACCCAATGGCGATTTTAGCGGGTGCATTTGCATCGCTTTCAGCGTTCTATCATGATTCACTCGATATTCGTAATGAAGAAGAGCGTGAACTTGCCGCCCATCGTATGATTGCAAAAGTGCCAACATTGGCGGCGATGGCATATAAATATTCCATTGGTCAGCCATTTGTATATCCACAAAATAATTTAGACTATGCAGCGAACTTCTTAAACATGATGTTTGCTGTGCCAGCGGAATCTTATGAAGTAAATCCGGTGCTTGCCAAAGCAATGGATATGATTCTAATTCTCCATGCTGACCACGAGCAAAATGCCTCTACCTCTACAGTGCGTTTGGCGGGTTCAACAGGTGCTAACCCATTCGCATGTATTGCGGCTGGTATTGCATCACTTTGGGGGCCTGCACATGGTGGAATGAAGCCGTACTTAATATGCTTGAAGAAATTGGCGATGTGAAAAACATCCCTAAATTTATTGAAAAAGCCAAAGATAAAGACGATCCATTCCGTTTGATGGGTTTTGGTCACCGCGTATATAAAAACTACGATCCTCGCGCAGCGGTCTTGCGTGAAGCGTGCCATGATGTATTGAAAGAGTTAGGTGTTACCGATTCGCCAATGCTGGATATTGCGATGGAACTAGAGCGTATTGCACTGAGCGATGACTATTTCAAAGAGCGTAATCTCTACCCGAATGTCGATTTCTATTCAGGCATTATCTATAATGCGATGGGCATACCAGCGCAGATGTTTACGGTTATTTTTGCGATGGCGCGTACTGTAGGCTGGATTGCACAATGGAAAGAAATGATTGAAGACCCACGTCAGAAAATTGGTCGTCCTCGTCAAATCTATACTGGTTATGCGGCAAGAGAGTTTGTGCCACTTAATAAGCGCAAATAATATTGATAAGCGCAAATAATATTGTCGTTAGTTGATGAAGCCAATTAAAAGCTTTTAAATTGGGCAGATTATGAGAGGTTCTCTATTCCACAGGAAGTGAGAGTTGAATCATCTTCTGCCCATTTGCTTTTGGTTTCAGTGTCAATTGTGGGCTAATAATCAAACAGCTGCCACTATTATCTTTTTTGCAGTAATAGAGCGTGCCTTGAAGCGTATATTCTTTGCTTGCATCGAGCGCGCTTATCTCTATCTGCTTATCTTTAATATCCTCTAGCGCATAGTTTGCAATGTTCGTATGTGCCTGATTCTCAGATGAAAAGAGCGCAAGATAAGAAGGCGCATCTTCGTTTATTTTCCAGTCATCGGGCAGGGCTATCTGCAACTTAAGCGCAGACGACACTTCCATCGCACCAAATTGCTTGCTGTTTGGCAATATATCCGCCCATTCATTACTGCTTAAAGCACTTGCCTTTGGTGTAACTTGTAGGCTACTCACCTTGCCATCTTTGATGGTGCGAATCAGATGGTTGTTGGTATCTGCCACATAGAGCGTATCATTGATGCGTAACACATCGTTAGGTTCAAAAAACTCGGCGGATGTTAAGCTTCCATTTTGATGACCTTCATGTGTCGTGCCTGCATAGTTATGCAGCGTGTGCGTGTTCACATCGTAGCGGCGTATGGCGTGGTTATACGTGTCGGCAATATAAACGCCTGTATCATCCGCATATACTCCAATTGCATGCTGCATCAGTGCTTGATTGCGATTGCCTTCTTTATAGCCAAAGTCAAAAAGTCCTGTTCCAATTAAAGTGGTAACCACACCATTTTCAAGTACACGGAGCGAGCTGGTTTCAGAATCCACAAAATAGAGTTTGGCAACATGCACTGAAAGTCCACTTGGCAGTGAAAGTGAATTGAGCGGATAGCGCCCATCGTCTATCGACTCGAGACCAGTCCCCGCTAGAATACTGACCTTTTCTTCATCAAGGTTAAGCGACCAAAGCTGATGCGTACCAGCCATTGCAATGGCAAGTGTGTTGCTGCCTTCAGGATAGATCGCCACATCCCACGGCGATGCCATCGCGGTGCTGAGCGCATTGTCGTTTCTAGCGGTGCGGTTATAGCCTTGCGAGCCCGTGCCAGCAATGGTGCGCACGCTGTGTGTTTTTAAATCAATTTCACGGATGGTGTGGTTGAGCGTATCCGCCACATAGATTTTTTGCGCGTGATAGGTGATGCCTTGTGGTGCGCTGAATGCCGCATCTTCAAAGCTGCCATCGCTTGCGCCTTTATTGCCACTACCAATTTCTAGTTCAATCTCACCCGATTCTGGGTTTACACCGATGATGCGATGATTGTTTGTATCGCTGATGAAAAGCAAGGGTTGATTGTCTGCCTCACCCCATGTGAGTTTAGCAGGAAATGCCAGCACTGCTTGAGGGGTCTTGTCGGCTTCCAAAGCAATGGGTAAACCACCTGATGTATATTTTCCAGCATATTTCTTTTTCAGTGTTTTGATGTCTGCTTCAATCGTGGCTTTATTGCCTTCGCCAGAATAAACCGATTCAATCTTGTCATCGGGGTTGATTAACACTAACGTCGGCCATGCTCTCACCCCAAATTGTTGCCAGATGGAAAAGTCAAAATCATTAACTACGGGGTGCTCAATTTCGTAACGCAAAATCGCTTGGCGGATATTAGACGTTTCTTTCTCGTTCTTAAACTTGGCAGAATGCACACCAATCACGGTTAAATCATCGCCAAATGTTGCTTCTAACTCTTGAAGCTCAGGGATAACGTGCATGCAGTTGATGCAGCAATATGTCCAGAAATCTAGCAGAATAATCCGCCCCTTCAAATCTTCAGGCGTGAGTGCTCGGCTAGTATTGAGCCATTGTTCTTGCGAGGTAATAATGCGATGTGCAGCGCTCATAGAATCATCTTCTGTTGTTTGGGTGAAATTAAACCAAGAGGCAGCGTAGCTATTGCTAAGAGCAACTAGTATTACCAGACTTGCGACTGAAACCAAGATAAATATACGCTGCATTTTCTATGCCCTCTCATTTCATTATCGTTCAAACGCCACTTAGGCTTACGCCACATGCAAGTGGCGACGCACATTCGTGCTTTGATAGTCATTACTAATGATTAAAACTTATAAAGAGAAATGACTATGATATATTAATATATTCGCATCAAACCAATAAAAGGTTACAAAAATAGACTCCAACATAACAATTACTTAACAATTAAGCAGCTTTACAGTATAAAAGGCGCGAAATAACATCACTCGGTTAAGTAGGATCAGCTATGTGCGGTATTATCGGTATCATCGGAAAAGAAGAAGCATCACCTCGTCTTTTAGAGGGATTGCGCCGTTTAGAATATCGCGGATATGACTCAGCAGGCATTGCCACGTTGCATGATGGCGTCATCGGTTGCACTCGAGCAGAAGGTAAAATTAAAGAGCTTGAAAAGCAAGTTGAGAAAACACGACTGCAAGGTTCGATCGGCTTTGGGCATCCACG
>CAYGTX010000020.1:0-14620 GCA_964352935.1 uncultured Rickettsiales bacterium
TTTATGCGCTATCTTCCTATTGGTGGCGTAGTAGCGGTAACCATGCTTGTTGAATTGATTGTGATGATTCGCTACTCAGTGGGTAAAAAAATGACATTGGTAGTGCAGTCGCCTATACCAGTTGAAATTACCAATACACAAGCGCTAGGGCACTTGATCTACACTGAGTATGCCTATCTTTTCCAAATAGCAGGAGCCATTCTGTTAGTAGCGATGATAGGGGCAATTGTGCTAACACTGCGTCAACGTCCGGGTGTGCGCCGTCAATCGGCCATCAAGCAAATTGGTCGTAAGCGCTCAGATTCAGTTGAAATTGTAAAAGTGCAATCAGGTAAGGGAGTGTAGAGATGGAAGGAATCGGCATAACACATTATCTAATACTGGCTGCTATCTTGTTTACACTTGGTGTTACAGGCATTTTTATCAACCGTAAAAACGTGATTACATTGCTGATGTCTATCGAACTAATGTTGCTTGCTGTAAATATCAATTTTGTAGCATTTTCTGCTTATTTGCAGGATATGATAGGGCAAATCTTTACACTATTTATATTAACCGTTGCAGCAGCAGAAGCTGCAATTGGTTTGGCTATTTTGGTGGTGTATTACCGTAATCGCGGTAATATTGAAGTTGATGATATTAATCTGATGAAAGGTTAAGAAACGTGGCTGCACTTATTGTTTTCTTACCGCTGCTGGGCGCTATTGTAACGGGGCTATTTACACGCACCATAGGCGATAGGCGTGCGCAATTTATTACCACAGGGATGCTGATTCTATCGGCAATACTTTCTGGCGTGATGTTTTATAAGGTTGGTATCAAAGGTGAGGTACAGCACCATACGCTTTTAAACTGGTTTAATGTGGCTGGTTTTAAAGCAGATTGGAGCTTGAAAATTGACGCTTTAACTGCTGTGATGCTGGTTGTGGTGACATGGGTTTCATCGCTGGTGCATGTTTATTCTATTGGCTATATGAGCCATGATAAACATATTCCGCGTTTTATGGCATATCTCTCACTCTTTACTTTTTTCATGTTGATGCTAGTTACAAGCGATAACTTTCTTCAACTTTTCCTTGGTTGGGAAGGGGTGGGGCTGGCCTCTTATTTGCTTATTGGTTTTTGGTATAAAAAAGAATCAGCCTGTAACGCTGCGATGAAAGCATTTATCGTCAACCGTGTGGGTGATTTTGGTTTTGCACTTGGTATATTTGCTACCTACCTGTTGTTTGGTTCGGTTGAATTTGCAACCGTATTTGCTGCCGTACCATCTTTTGATCAAGCAACGTTTAATATATTAGGTTATGAAGCCCATGCGCTGACAGTGATTTGTATTCTACTATTCATCGGTGCTATGGGTAAATCTGCGCAGCTTGGTTTGCACACCTGGCTTCCAGATGCAATGGAAGGTCCAACTCCAGTTTCAGCACTAATCCATGCTGCTACCATGGTGACGGCGGGAGTGTTTTTGGTTGCACGCTGCTCGCCAATGTTTGAATATGCGCCAATAGCATTAAATATGGTTACTCTTGTTGGAGCAGTGACCTGTATTTTTGCAGCAACCGTAGCAATCACTCAAAATGATATAAAGCGTGTGATTGCGTATTCTACTTGCTCGCAGTTAGGCTACATGTTTTTTGCCTGTGGTGTTTCGGCTTACTCAGCGGGAATTTTTCACCTCATGACCCACGCGTTCTTTAAGGCTTTGCTATTTTTAGGGGCAGGTAGTGTTATCCATGCACTTTCAGACGAACAGGATCTGCGCAACATGGGTGGAGTATGGAAAAAGATTCCAGCAACTTATGCGCTGATGTGGATAGGTTCACTGGCACTTGCTGGCGTATTTCCATTTGCAGGCTACTACTCAAAAGATATGATTCTAGAATCGGCGTACGCTGCTGGTGGCTTTGGCGAGATTGCGTATTGGATGGGGATTTGTGCTGCATTCCTTACCGCCTTCTATTCATGGCGGTTATTGATTTTAGCATTTCATGGTAAGCCACGTGCTTCAGAGGAAGTGATGTCACATGTGCATGAATCGCCAGCGGTGATGATGGTGCCACTCGTGTTACTTGCAGTGGGGGCAGTCGTTGCTGGTGCTGTAGGTTATTACCTGCTCGGTATGGTAGATGTAGATGGTGAGTTCTGGAAGGGAGCAATTTTTGTACTACCTGAAAATAATCCACTCGAAGCAGCACATCATGTACCAAGCTGGGTGAAGTTAATGCCGCTTTTTGTTGGCGCAGGTGGTATAGCGCTTGCCTATATTGCTTATATGTTTGTGCCATCAATTCCTGTAATAACAAGTAAGATTTTCCGCCCTATTTATCTATTCTTGCTTAACAAATGGTATTTTGATGAGTTGTACGATGTTGTGTTTGTTCGCTCGTCTAAGTGGTTGGGTAAATTTTTCTGGAACATTGGAGACACAATCATTGTTGATGGTGGTGGTCCAAACGGGTTTGCAAAAATTTCAAATCATGTTGGCGCATTAGTTAACCGCCTACAGTCAGGTTATGTTTACAATTATGCCTTTGTAATGTTGCTGGGTGTTCTTGGTTTTGTCGGTTGGTTTATTTCGATGTATGTAAGGTAAAATAATGCATTTTCCACTACTTTCTTTTGTAATTTTTCTGCCTTTGACAGGGGCTCTGTGCATTTTACTTTTTGCAAGAGGTAATGCTGAGCTGGCTGGGCACAACGCACGTAATACGGCATTGTGGACTACGGTTGTTACCTTTCTATTGTCGCTGATGTTGTTGAATGGTTTTGATAAAACAACAGCTGAATTCCAGTTTGTGGAACATGTTAGTTGGATTGAAGGATACAATATTGCCTACCACTTAGGCGTTGATGGTATCTCACTTTTCTTCATTTTATTAACTACCATGCTAATGCCAATTTGTATTTTAGCTGGGTGGAATTCGATAAAAACGCGCCAGCGTGAGTATATGGTTGCATTTTTGATGTTGGAATCACTCACAATTGGTGTTTTCTGTTCATTAGATTTTGTTTTGTTTTATCTCTTCTTTGAAGCAGTCCTTATTCCAATGTTTTTGATTATTGGTATTTGGGGTGGTGAAAACCGCGTTTACGCTGCGTTTAAATTTTTCTTATACACATTACTCGGTTCTATCTTGTTACTGGTGGCTATGCTGTATCTTTATAGCGCGACGGGAACAATGGATATTCCAACGTTAATGCAGGAAGTGCCGCGGCTGTCACTGGAAATTCAGCAATGGTTATTCCTAGCGTTTCTTGCCTCATTTGCTGTTAAAGTGCCAATGTGGCCAGTGCATACTTGGTTGCCTGACGCGCACGTCCAAGCGCCCACAGCGGGCTCGGTTATTTTAGCAGGTGTATTATTGAAATTGGGTGGCTATGGTTTTTTGAGGTTTTCATTACCGATGCTACCTGAAGCCAGCGCCTATTTCACTCCACTTATCTGGACGCTTAGTATTATAGCTGTTGTCTACACTTCATTAGTGGCGCTTGTACAAAAGGATATGAAAAAGCTGATTGCTTATTCATCTGTGGCGCATATGGGTTTTGTAACAATTGGTGCATTTGTATTTAATCAGCAGGGTTTACAAGGTTCGATTGTTCAAATGCTGAGTCACGGCTTAGTATCTGCTGCATTATTCTTGTGCGTTGGTGTACTTTATGACCG
Source organism: uncultured Rickettsiales bacterium (assembly GCA_964352935.1). Classification (GTDB taxonomy): domain Bacteria; phylum Pseudomonadota; class Alphaproteobacteria; order Rickettsiales; family CAYGPX01; genus CAYGPX01. Next base: position 3,671 of record CAYGTX010000020.1, read on the forward strand.
TATGCACACGAAGGAAATTGCCAAATATGGTGGTGTTGTCAATAAAATGCCACGTTTTGCACTTGTGTTCCTTTTCTTTACCATGGCATCAATAGGCCTGCCTCTAACCAGTGGTTTTGTGGGTGAAGTCATGGTGTTGGCTGGAACGTTTAAAGAAAGCAAACTTGTCGCAGCATTTGCTGCCCTAGGCGTTATTTTGGGTGCTGCCTATATGCTGTGGCTTTATAAGCGTGTGATGTTTGGTCAAGTAACAAATCGTGAAGTCGAAAAATTGAACGATCTAGATTCACGTGAGTGGATTATGTTTACACCACTCATTATATTGGTTTTATGGCTAGGTATTTATCCATCGATATTGACTGACTATTTAACCGTATCGGTTGAAAATCTTTTACAGCAAGTCAGTTTAGTAAAGATAAACTGAATAAAATAAACAAGCACTATTAACCTCTTTTTTGATAAGTTTTGTTATGAAATCATTTGACGTATTGGAGCTTACACCGCTTCTGCCTGAGCTATGCCTTTTTATAGGTGCTTTATTTTTACTTATGTTTGGTGCATTTCAAAAAGATGGTGCTCCTGTATTAGTATGCAGACTTGCTAAAGTTATGATGATTGGTGCGTTGGGGTTTGTATTTATTCTTGGTGATGATACACGTTCTGCATTTTCAGGTCTCTTTGTTTCAAATAGTTTTACGGCGTTCGCAAAAGCGTTGGTCTTAGTAGGTAGTATTTTTGTAATGCCACTAGTTACAGGTTATTATCGTGACTATAGTAAGTATCTTGCTTTTGAGATACCGGTGCTGATGTTACTTTCAGTAACGGGTATGCTATTGATGATTTCGTCTAATAGCTTTTTATCACTTTATATGGCGCTAGAATTACAAAGCTTACCTTTATACATATTGGCAGCTGTGCATCGTGATTCTCCACGCTCCTCTGAAGCTGGTTTGAAATATTTTGTACTTGGTGCATTGGCTTCAGGCTTATTGCTTTATGGAATATCGTTGATTTATGGTTTTTCTGGTACGGTCTCTTTTGAAGGGCTTTCTACGCTATACACACAAGAAGGAAGTATGCCTTTAGGTGCGTTGGTAGGGCTTGTATTGGTGTTAACGGCACTTGCATTCAAGCTTTCGGCTGCTCCATTCCATATGTGGACACCTGATGTCTATGAAGGCTCGCCAACGCCTATCACAGCATTTTTTGCAGTAGCGCCTAAAATTGCAGCCGTAGCTTTATTTGTGCGCGTTGTTATGGAAGCATTTAATGGTGTAACGCTAGAGTGGCAGCAGATAGTGGCGATTCTTGCGGCACTCTCCATGGCCGTAGGTGCATTTGGAGCGCTTCGCCAAAAAAGCATTAAGCGTCTTGTCGCTTATAGTTCAATTATCCATGTTGGTTTTATTTTAATGGGTCTGGTAACCGCCACCCCTGAGGGAATACGTTCGGTACTTGTTTATTTAAGTATCTATATGGTGATGACGCTAGGAATTTTTGCATGCATGATGTTGGTGCGTAAAAAAGATCACCATTTATGTGAAGAAATTGAATCATTTGCAGGGCTTTCAAGAACGCAACCAATGCTTGCCGCGTGCATCGCAGTGATTATGTTTTCAATGGCAGGCATACCTCCAATGGCCGGATTCTTTGCAAAATTCTTTGTAATTTTTGCGGCGGTTAATGCTAACATGCTGCCACTTGCAGTTATTGCTGCTCTATCAAGTGTTGTTGCAGCATATTATTATTTAAGAGTAGTGAAGGTGATGTACTTTGATGAGCCCGCTCTCTTACTTGATCGTGAAGCAAGAAACGAAATCCGTTTTGTGGCAGCCGGTGCAGCAGCAATCAATCTATTGTTTTTCCTTTACTTTACACCGTTATTGGTAGCAGCTGAAAGTGCAGCCGCTGCATTGTTTTAGGTTAGGGTAGGTAGTGGAATTATCGCAACTGCTGCCATGTGGATATCTTCTGGCTCATCAAGATCAGCTTGACAGCACTAATGAAGAAGCCCGAAGAATAATTACTTCTGGGGCTGTGCAGGAAAAACTCGTTATCCTAACAGATAAGCAACATCGTGGCCGTGGTCGAGGTGGGCGTGAATGGGTTTCAGAACACGGCAATTTTTACGTATCATTTATACACGAACTAGTGGGTGAAAAACTTAGCAATGGCTATGCGCTTGCGGCAGGCTTAAGTATTCGTGAAACAATTTTACATTATTTACCCACAAAAGACATAAAATGGAAATGGCCCAATGATGTGTTGTTAGAGGGTGGAAAAGTTTCAGGAGTATTGTTAGAGCATGTAAGTCAATGCTCAAAAAACTGGTTAATTACTGGCGTAGGAATTAATCTGTTAAGTGCTCCAAATACAGGTGCGTTATGGAAAACGACGAGCCTTGCAGCGCATAGCTCAACAGCGCCAACACGGGATGAATTACTAAAAACATTTGTAAAATACCTTGATTTCAACTATAAGCGCGTGGCAGCGGGAGAAGTAGCCGCATTAGCTCAAGACTGTTTGAAGCATGCAGCAGGACTAGGCGATAAGATTCAGGTAAGGCTACCACTTGGTACGCTAGATGGTATATTTGATGGCTTAGACAATGAAGGAAACCTTTTGCTAAGCACAGAAGCTAGCAGTCATAAAATTAGCGCAGGAGATGTGTTTTTAACAAAATGAGTATGCTCTTAGCTATTGATGAAGGAAATACGAATACGGTTATTGCAGTATTTGATGGCAGTAAAGTAAAAGCGCAATGGCGCTTATCAACCCAGCGTGGGCGTACTGCAGATGAATACGGAGTGTACTTACATCAGCTATTAGATATTCATGCCATTGAACGAAAAACGATAAAGCATGTAGTGATATCGAGTGTAGTGCCGCAGAATCTTTTTGCATTACGTAAAATGGCTGAGCAGTATGTTGCATGTAAACCGCTTATTGTTGGAGAACAGCCTCTCAAATTAGAGATGGGTATAGTGATTGATCGTCCACAAGAAGTAGGTGCTGACAGACTGGTGAATGCAGTGGCAGCAAAGCGTCATGTTGGTAGTGGCGTGATAGTGATTGATTTTGGTACGGCTACAACATTTGATGTGATTAATCATGATGGTGATTATGCAGGTGGAGTGATTGCACCGGGTGTTAATTTATCAATCGCGGCGCTGCATGCGGCTGCTGCAAAATTACCCGAAATTGCAATTGAAAGACCTGAAAAAGTGATGGGAACATCTACAGTTTCAGCGATGCAATCGGGTGTTTACTGGGGATATGTAGGAATGATTGAAGGGATTATTGCGCGCCTAAAAAGCGAGCAGGGTGATACCCTAAAAACGGTAGCAACAGGAGGGCTTGCCTCACTGTTTAGTAAAGCAACGCAAGCAATAGAATTTCACATGCCGGATCTGACAATTGAAGGGTTGCGGTTAATTTTTGATATGAATAAAGACGCATAATTTAGGATAGATTTAAAAAGATATGACACTTAATTTAAAAAAACATAAAGACGATTTGCTATTTTTGCCACTTGGTGGTTCAGGTGAAATTGGGATGAATATGAATCTCTATCACATGCAGAACACATGGTTAATGGTAGACTTTGGTGCGGGCTTTGCAGAAGACTTTTTACCCGGCGTTGATATGATTTTGCCTGAAATTGAATTTATTGTGCAGCGCAAAAATAACCTAGCGGGTTTAGTGTTAACGCATGCACATGAAGATCATTTAGGCGCAATACCCCATCTTTGGGAAGAGTTGTTATGCCCAATTTATGCCACCCCTTTTACAGCGGCTTTCTTGCGCGCCAAACTTACTGAAAATGGTGTTAGTGAAAAAATATATGGCGATAAAATTCATGAGGTACAACCGGGAAGTCGCTTTAAGGTTGGGCCGTTTGAAATTGAAATGGTGCAATTAACGCACTCTGTGCCTGAGATGAATGCGGTAGTGCTAAGAACACCACTTGGTAATGTGATGCATACGGGTGATTGGAAACTCGATCCAAACCCTGTAGTAGGTCCTACGAGTGACGAAGCGCGCTTGAAAGCCTATGGCGATGAAGGTGTGCTTGCAATGGTGTGTGATTCAACCAATGTATTTAAAGAAGGTCATTCAGGTTCTGAAGGTGATTTGAGAGAAGTGATTGGGCAACTTATTAAAGACGCTCCCAAATTAGCGGTTGTAACTACTTTTGCATCCAATGTTGCACGTATTGATACTATTGCCCGCGCAGCGCAAGATGCAGGCCGTAAAATTGTTCTAGCGGGAAGGTCTTTTTGGCGTGTCGTAAAGGCAGCGCAGGAAACAGGTTATCTTGAAGGGTTAGAATTTCTTACTGATAAAGAGATTAAAAACTATCCACGCAATGAGTTGGTCGTGTTGTGCACAGGTTGCCAAGGCGAGCCTATGGCAGCAATGAGCAAAATTATTGCTGAGTCACATCCTTCGGTTCGTTTAACGCCAAAGGATACGGTTATTTTTTCATCTAAAATTATCCCAGGCAATGACAAGCGTATTTTTAGAATGTTCAACCGCCTTATAAAAATGGGCGTAGAAGTGATGACTGAAAAAGATCACTTTGTGCATGTTTCGGGTCACCCATCGCGTGATGAATTGCAGCGTATGTATGAATTAGTGCGCCCTAGAATTGCGATTCCGGTGCATGGTGAAAACGTACATATTCACGAGCATGCAAGGCTTGCACGCGAGTGGGGTGCAAAAACAGCATTTGAAATTGAAAATGGTCAGGTGTTAAAAATTGCACCTGGTGTCCCAGAAAAAGTAGCGATAGTTGAATCGGGTATATTAGCAATCGACGGTAAATTCTACTTACCTCCTGATAGCCCAATTATAAAAGCGCGTAGACGTATGCAACGCGAAGGTATTGTAATGGCAACGCTTCTGATGAAAGATAAAAAACTAGCGACGATGCCGATTGTGCAAGCACCCGGTGCGTTAGATGATCTGGAAGATAGGAAGTTGCTTGATATCTTACAATTAGAAGTAAAAGAAGCGGTAGAAAATGCGATTCTTCTTTCTAAACCAAAACGCCTTGATGAGTTGTTGGAGAACAAAACCAGAGCGGCGATTCGTCGTATTCTAAGAAAAGAGCTGGGTAAAGATCCAATGATTGTGGTGCATATTCAAAAAGTAGCTTAATAAATGACGACACTCACTTGTACACGAAAAATTGAATTTGATGCTGCTCATCGCGTTATAGGGCACGAACATAAATGTCGTTTACTACATGGCCACCGCTATGTGCTTGAAGCTACATTTGAAGCAAGTGCGCTAGACAATGTGGGACGGGTGATTGACTTTGGAGTGATAAAGCAGGTGCTGGGTGCATGGATTGACGAGCATTGGGATCACAATACCATATTAAACGAAGCGGATAGAAGTTTGGGTGATGAAATATCTAAGGTAACAGGTCAAAAAATATTTTATCTTCAGAATAACCCTACGGCAGAAAACATGGCAGAATACTTATTAAATAATGTATGTAACTCGTTGTTTAAAGAAGAAATGGTGCGATGCACAAAAATTAAGCTTTGGGAAACACCAAATTGCTATGCACAAGCTTACTAAATAAACGTTCTGTAATAATGCTGAAAACTAGATATATGTTTTAAGGGTGGCTCTCTAACTAATTTTCTAGCGTTTAGAACCACCCTTTGTATTTTATATTTAATGTAGCTGCACAATTTCATCGGCTGAAACTTGATTGCGTCCGGTGTGCTTAGCAATATAAAGCCTTGTATCAGCATTTTTATAAAGCTGTGCTGAGGTGGTATCTGATGCGGCATTTGCACCTGCAATGCCGATAGATACCGTAATACTCATTGGTGGTTTTCCGTCAGCCACAAAAAACTGGTGTTTGGAGATGCGAGAGCAAATCCTGTCGGCAACCCAAAATGCACCATTTTCTTGCGTGTCAGGTAAGAAAGCTGAAAACTCTTCGCCACCGATACGCGCACATATATCGGTTTCACGCAGGCAAGACTGAATGAGTGTTGCAATCTCGGCCAATACCTTGTCGCCTACATCATGCCCATAGGTATCATTGATACGTTTAAAATGATCCACATCAATAAGTAAAATAGAAAGCTCACTTCCTGAGCGTTTTATGCGTTTTAATTCTGTGTCCACTTTTTCAAAAAATGCACGTCGGTTTGCAATGCCGGTGAGTGGATCTGTATGTGCAAGGCGAATTAACTCGTCCTTAATAAGTTGTTCAGCACGTACGCGGTCAGTAATGTCTCGCAGCGATCCAATAGAGCCTATAATTTCACCTTTGTCATTGAACCAAGGGTATGAAACATCTGTCACCCATATTTTTCGTCCATCTTTGGTACGGATTAAATAATCAGCCTGCCATTTGCTAACGTCACCTTTGCGTCTAGCTTCTTCCAGCCCACCATAATGCTTTACCGATTGAAGGCCATTGCTGATAAGGCGCGTATCAACAATCAGCGAGCGAAAGTTCATTTTTGTCATTTCTTCTGGTGAAAAACCGAGTAGCGAAGCAACAGAAGGGCTTACGTAATCATAACTCATGCTGTTATAGCGCAGGCGATAGATTGTGTCGGAGGAGTTGTTGGTAAGTAATTTAAGCTCATCTTCAAGCTTGGTAATTCGTGATAAAAAGGGAATGAAACTCTTTAAAGATCTTAGTTTTGCAATCGTACGATTGCCTTTCTTTGCGTTTGGATGGAAGTGTGTTGGCATAATCCTTCTCCTTCAACTACTTGTCTAACCCGCAACTACATATTGTAATTAAATTTAAAAATAATTCAAGATATAGTTTTTATGAGGTGAAAATAAGTGAATTTCACTTTACAAAACTGTTCCAAAGTTTAAGATATATTGTTGAAAAAATGGGATGATGAATGCATATGGTTCTTTATATTTTGATGGTGGCGCTTGCAGTATATGTTGCTATTTGTATCGCGCTCTTTTCATTGCAGCGAAGCATTCTTTATAAGCCTGTAGCGGAGCAGCTTGCTCCACATCACTATGGCCTTTATGAGATGGAAGAAATTGAGCTAACCGCGCAAGATGGAACCAAGACAAAAGCGTGGTATAAGCCAGCACCTAAAGGAAAGCTGACGATGCTTTATTACCATGGAAATGCAGGTAATTTGGCAGATAGAACTGAAAAACTAGAAGCATTCTTAAGGCGTGGCATTGGCTTGCTAGCGCTTAGCTACCGAGGATATGGCAATAGTGAAGGTTCTCCTACGGAGCAGGGGATTTACCAAGATGCACGCGCTGCGATTGAATATCTAAGTAAACAGGGGGTAAATGAAAATCAATTCTTTATATATGGTGAATCGCTTGGTTCAGGCGTTGCCGTGCAAATGGCGACCGAATACACTGCGCGTGCGATAGTTTTAGAAGCCCCTTATACCTCAATTATCAATCGAGGTTATGAAATATACCCACTTTTCCCAATCCGATTTTTATTAAGAGATACTTTTAACTCTATCGAAAAAATACCTAATGTGCATCTGCCAGTAATGATTTTTCATGGCTACCGTGACCAAGTGATGCCAATTCATCATGGGCGCAGATTATTGCAAGCTGCTAACGAACCCAAAGAAGCAAGATTCTTTGATAATGTAGGGCACACCGACTTTGACTTGGAAGAAATTTCTAAGCTAACGGTAGAGTTTGCAGAGCGTGCTGAAGCTAAATCGCCTAGTATGTTAAAAAACTAGGTATTTTTAAAGTAAAACGACTTGTCTTTTAGAATGCAATCTGATAGTTAACTTTCCTCAATGCGGACAGGTGGCCGAGCGGTTGAAGGCACCGGTCTTGAAAACCGGCGAGGTGGCAACACCTTCGTGAGTTCGAATCTCACCCTGTCCGCCATTTTCCGAAGTTTCCTGCCCCAATAAATTACCCTCCATGGGGTACTCACGGGACATTTCGACTCAAGATGTCACAAAAAAAGACAATAAAGAATCTTGCCAGAGTAATCATGTTTCTGACTGGGTGTTTTTCATCATTGTTATTTTGAGTTTCACCTAATTGCCACATGAAAACACTATAAGGTTTAAAAACTTGTGTTTTATGAGGTTTCTGAATTTATATTCACCGGTTCTGTAACCGTTTGAAAAGTTAGTCAGCTAAAATCTATAAACTATAATAGTGCTGGTAACCATCATTGTTCTACGGAAATGCTACAGAATAGGATGTGAATTTACCCAGTTGTTTGCTATGTTGCTTTTTGTAAAAATATAAAAATCTTATAAAGCAATATATACATGGCAGAAATTGGAAAGACGAATACGCTACGCGTAGTAAAAAGAGTGGATTTTGGCGTCTATCTTGATGGTGGTGAATTGGATGAAATTCTTTTGCCAAATCGCTATGTACCCGTTGGATGTAAACCAGATGATATGCTGGACGTTTTTTTATATTTTGATTCCGAGGATAGAATTATTGCTACCACCGAAACCCCAAAAGCCCAGGTGGGTAAATGCTCTCATCTGCAAGTGGTCGCTACCAGTCATTATGGTGCGTTCCTAGATTGGGGACTTCCTAAAGACTTGTTAGTGCCTTTTAAAGAGCAGCAAAAACCTATGCATGAAGGGCGCTCATATACTGTATTTTTGTATATTGATGTGTCTGGCCGTATTGCAGCAAGCAGTAAGTTAAGTGAATTTCTAATCGAAGAAGATGATGGAAGCTTTTTTATAGAAGGGCAGATGGTGCGTCTGCAAGTTGCTAGCCAAAGTGAAATGGGCTTTAAAGCCGTGGTCGATGATACGCACTTAGCCCTTATCCACAAAAGTGAAATTTTGCAGCCAATATATGTTGGCGATGAAATGTATGGTTACATAAAGCATATTCGCCCAGATGGCCGTATAAACATTACACTGCAAGCCCGTGGCGACGAGGCAATGGATTCACTTTCAAAAGAGATTATTGAATTTATCTCTGCTGGAGGCGGCACAACCAATATCACCGATAAAAGCCCTCCAGACGTTATTTATGATGCGTTTAATGTAAGTAAATCCACCTATAAAAAGGCGCTGGGAAGGCTTTATAAAGCAAAGCGTATTATGCTGGAAAAAGACTTAGTTACCTTGTTGTAAGTATTTAGTTGGTTTTCTTATATGTGCTATATAAATTTTTCTGAGAAATTATCAGTCCATAGAATAGGTGTTGTATTATTAAAATATTAGTACATTTAATATAAATTATAACGAGTAGCGATTGTGTCTGACTCACTCCATCTTTTTAAAACCAAACGCTTTTTGCCATTGTTCATTACGCAGTTTCTGGGTGCGTTTAACGACAATGCATTTAAAAATGCATTTCTAATTTGGTTTACTTACGACATAGCAGAAAAAGCGCATTTAGATGCAGCAATGATGGTAACCATCGCGGCGGGATTATTTATTCTTCCATTCTTCTTATTCTCAGCTACTGCGGGGCAATGTGCTGATAAATATGAAAAAGGCTGGCTCACTCAGAAAATAAAACAAGTGGAAATTATACTGATGATTGCTTGTGCTTTCTGCTTTTATGTTGAGAGTATATATGGCCTTCTTTTCATACTTTTTATGATGGGCACGCAATCTACGTTCTTCGGGCCAATAAAATATAGTTTGTTACCTGAACACTTAAAAGACGGGGAACTAATTGCAGGAAATGGTTTGATTGAGGGTGGTACATTTCTCTCCATTTTATTAGGAACAATTTTTGGTGGGCTAATTATTAGAACTCAATATGGCGTAGAGCTGTTGGCTTTGTTTGTAATTTTGTTCGCGGTTATCGGTTGGTGGTGGAGTCGTTATATTCCAAAGTCGGTAGTAGGTGATTCTAAGCTAAAGATTAGTTGGAATATTTTCTCAGAAACGATGAAAATTATGGGTTATGCAAAACAAGAGCGCACTGTTTGGATTTCAATTATCGGTATTTCGTGGTTTTGGTTGGTGGGAGCAACATTCCTGACACAATTCCCTGCTTATACTAAACTTGTGATTGGAGGCAACGAGCATATTGTAACGCTATTTCTTACGCTTTTTTCAATTGGTGTTGGTGTTGGTTCGGTATGGTGTAATAAATTATTGAAAGGCGAAATTAATGGCAGGTGGGTGCCTGCTGGATGTTTAGGTATAAGTGTTTCGATAGGGGTATTTGTTGTTGCTTCTATAACTTATGTTGCGCCGCACCAAAGTGGTGTGATGGGTGTGGTTGAGTTCTTTGCTTCGGGCTTATCAGCATGGGGAATCATACTTAGCTTGCTATCACTTTCTATTTGTGCAGGTGTTTATATCGTGCCGCTTTATGCCATTATGCAACATCGTTCGAATGATAAATATTTGGCACGCATCATTGCATCGAATAATGTTTTAAATGCATTATTTATGGTAATAGCAAGCATTGCTGCGGTTATCTTATTTGCATTTGGCTTTAATATTATTCAATTATTGGCAATCGTTGGTATCGCTAATCTTGTGGTATTTTTTGTGGTTAGAAATGCAGTGAGAAGGAGGCTTTCAAATGCTTAGAGTGCTACTAAGATTTATTCTAAAGAAGCTGTATAATGTTGAAGTCAAAGGCATAGAACATTACGAAGAAGCTGGCGAGAGGGTGCTTATTGTTGCTAACCATCTTTCGTTTTTAGATGCTGTGCTAGTGGCATTGTTTTTGCCCGAAAGGCCAATGTTTGCGGTGAATAGCCATATTGCTGGGCGTTGGTATTTCAAGCCATTTTTAGCACTCGTAAAAGCCTTCCCGCTCGACCCAACCAACCCCATGGCGACGAAAGCAATCATCGGTGAAATTAAGAAAAATGCGAAATGTGTCATCTTTCCTGAAGGACGAATTACGGTAACGGGCTCGTTGATGAAAGTCTATGAGGGGCCTGGGCTTATTGCCGATAAATCGGGTGCGAAAATTCTGCCAATTCGTATTGATGGTGCTCAATAT
>CAYGTX010000021.1:0-13821 GCA_964352935.1 uncultured Rickettsiales bacterium
ATGCTTCTCAGCTTGCTCGGTGCAAGCTTTGGTTATAACACGCTAGTGACAGATATTCGTGGTTTAGCCATTATGGGTGAAACGGGTTACCCTGTAATATTTGATGCCACACACTCCATCCAACAACCAGGTGGACAAGGCACAACATCAGGTGGTCAACGTGAGTTTGTCCCTGTTGTTTCACGTGCTGCCATTGCTGCAGGAATTGCGGGTGTATTTATGGAAACGCACCAAGACCCCGATAATGCGCCAAGTGATGGCCCATGCATGGTAAAACTAAATGAAATTGAAGCACAATTAAAGATGCTTCTAGCGATTGATAAAGTCGTTAAAAACAACGCATAGATTAAGTCATATTCAGGAGATTAGCATGACAACAATTATTGATATTCACGCTCGTGAGATTTTAGATAGTCGCGGAAACCCTACCGTAGAAGTAGATGTTGAACTAGAAGATGGCTCATTTGGACGCGCTGCTGTGCCAAGTGGCGCATCAACAGGCTCTTTAGAAGCATGTGAATTACGTGATGGTGATAAATCACGCTATCTTGGTAAAGGCGTATTGAAAGCCGTAGAATCAGTGAATGGTGAAATTGCCGACGCGCTTATCGGTGTTGATGCTCGCGAGCAACGATTGATTGACGAAGCGTTAATTCAACTTGATGGTACAGAAAATAAAAGCCGTTTAGGTGCAAATGCTATTTTGGGTGTATCACTTGCTGTGGCACGTGCAGCATCTGAAAGCGCTGGTTTACCTCTTTTTGCTTATCTTGGTGGCGTAAATGCTAGCACCACTCCAGTACCGATGATGAACATCATCAATGGTGGTGAGCATGCTGATAATGCCATCGACATTCAAGAATTTATGGTGATGCCAATTGCAGCCACTTCCGTAACTGAAGCAATTCGCATTGGTGCTGAAGTTTTCCACGCACTAAAGAAAAGCCTTCAAGATGCTGGTCACAACACCAATGTTGGTGATGAGGGCGGTTTTGCACCAGGGTTAAATAGCTCTGATGAAGCACTTTCTTTCATCATGAAAGCAATTGAAAAAGCAGGCTATAAAGCGGGTGAAGAAGTGGTTATCGCGCTTGATGCTGCATCAACCGAGTTTTATAAGAACGGTAAATATGAGCTTAAAGGCGAAGGCAAAAGCCTAAATGCATCTGAGCTTGTAGAATATTACAAAGAACTAGTGAATAAATACCCAATCGTATCGATTGAAGATGCAATGGCTGAGAATGACCATGAAGGTTGGGCACAACTTACCCAAGAGATTGGCGATCAAGTGCAGCTAGTGGGTGACGATTTATTCGTAACCAACCCTAAAATTCTAAAAGAAGGCATTGAAAAAGGTCTAGCAAATGCCATTCTAGTAAAAGTTAACCAAATTGGCACATTAACCGAGACGTTGGAAGCAGTTCAACTTGCACAACGTAATGGCTATAACGCTGTTCTTTCTCACCGCTCAGGTGAAACCGAAGATAGCACCATTGCGCATATTGCTGTTGCTACTAATTGTGGTCAAATTAAAACTGGCTCGCTTTCTCGCTCTGATCGTCTTGCTAAATATAACGAGCTCATTCGTATCGAAGAATTTTTGAGTGAAGCGGCTTATTATCCGGGCGCTGCCATTTTTGCCAATAAAAAAAGCAGGCAAACCCCTACAAAAAAGCTTAAAGCTGCTAGCTAAGTTCTGGCAGCCAGCAAAAGCGAAAAAGGCGGAGCATTTGCTTCGCCTTTTTTATTTACTCAATATCTAAAATCTTGTGGGTTTGAAGCGACAAGCGATAGCCATTCTCTTGTGCAAGCGTAACTGCATAGGCCATGTTATCTTTATTCTTTACTGCATCCAACTCATCCATGGGCTGCACATATACTGGCGTACCAAATATGTCTTGTCCAATATCAGGGATTGATTGATAGTCTGGATGACTGGTTGAAACAATAAATTTGAACGCATTTATATGCTTCAATAAATCTTCACGAATTGGATGATAGCTTTTATTACTTACTTTTGGCGAACATATAATATCTACCCGCTCATCAAGAGGACGATAGAGCGTACCATTCGTTTCAATTTGAATATGATATCCTTCTTCAATCAACCTATCACACAGCAACGTGATTGGCTGCCTAAATGGCTCTCCACCAGTGAGTACAATGAGTTTATGAGTCCACTTCACATCTTCGGGTATTTTCCCTGAAAGCTGGTTAGCTTGGCTAATAATGGCATCAATATCTAAGGTTATGAAACTTTCAAATTCAGTATCGCAAAAGTCGCAGGCAAGATTACAACCACCTAAACGTATAAAAATAGCAGGCCAACCGGTATAAATCCCCTCCCCCTGCAAAGTCTTGAAGATAGATTGCACCTCAAGCTGTTTGCCTTCACCTTTTACAGGCTTGCGAATGAGGTTATTTCCAAACATAGGCTACTTCTCGCCTTCGGGAAGCACTTCCTTGGCACGCTCATAGTTACCTGAACGGAATTGATTTTTTACACGGCTCACTTCAATTTCAGTTACACCAATCGCTTTTAGAAGCGCGCCTGCTAATTGAAGCCCTGCTTCATATTTTTCTGGCACAACAACACTTGCACCCAATGTTTTGAGTGTTTGCCCATAACGCAAATCTTCAGAGCGAGTAACAATTGGCACCTCAGGATACGCCTTATTAATGGATGATATAATCTTCTTAAGATATGTCTGGTCACGCACGGTCACAATCACACTCTTTGCACGCCCAATTCCCATACGCTCTAGTGACTCAATCTTAGTTGGATCAGCATGAAAAATAGGAAAACCTTTCTTAAACATCGTTTTCACACGTTTTGCATCTGCGTCAATCGCAACATAGTTCACCTTCTGTTGAGACAACATTCTACCCACCATTTCGCCAACATTCCCAAAACCAGCAATGATAACATGCTTGCTTAAATCTTCTGTTTTACTGATTTGGTGCATATCCACAACGTTCTTATCTGCATCTGACGCTTTCGTTGCATCAACCCTATTGCCAACCCACGCACCAAACATTGATAGCACAGGCGTAAGCGCCATGGTAATAGTCACCACAAGAAGTAATATTTGAGTCGTGCCCGAGTCAAGCAAACCAATTTGCGGTTCAGCAGCAAGTGAGAAGAGAATGAACGCAAACTCACCACCTTGAGATAATAATAAACCTGTGTGAATTGCCGAGCCAGTAGGTATTTTGAAAAGTCGGCATAGCCCAAAAATAATGGTAGTTTTGGATATTATTAGCAACAGCGATAAGCCTATCACTATCTCTGCACTTTCATAAATCGTGACGATATCAATATTCATGCCCACCGTCATAAAGAATAAGCCCATCAGCAAATCTTTAAATGGCATGATACTATCTTCAACTTGATGCTGATATTGCGTTTCAGCCACTAACAGACCACCTATAAACGCACCCAATGCCAGTGAAAGACCTAAATATTCCGTCAGCATTGATACACCAAGCACAATCAACAACGTTGTCGCAATGAATAGTTCATTACTTTTTGCAGATGCAATCAACTGGAACAATGGACGCAACAACACGCGTCCAAGAAAGAAAATTACAAACATCGCAACAAACGCTTTAAGAACCGATGTGAAAATTGCAAAACCAATATTTTCAACATCCGCACTAACTAAAAGAGGCACGAGTACCAAAAGCGGAACAACCGCAAAATCTTGCAGTAAAAGATTAGCTAGAGAAATACGTCCAACCTGACTGGACTGCGCACTATTATCTGCAATTACTCTAAGTACAATCGCCGTAGATGAAAGCGCTAACGCACCACCTATTACAAGTGATGAGGCTAAATCCAAGCCCAAAGTACGCGCTAGAAGCATAATGAAGCCCGTTGTAATAAGCACTTGCAAACTACCAAAGCCAAATACATGCCAACGCATGGCCATCAAACGATCGATAGTTAACTCTAGACCAATTGCGAAAAGAAGAAATACCACGCCCATTTTTGCAAGTACGGCAAAATCATCGCCGCTCACAAAACCAAAGCCATTTTGTCCGATAAGTGCGCCTGCCACTAAATATCCAAAAACAGGACTTAAATGCATACGTTTAAAGACCGCAACCACCAAAACAGCAGTTGCAAGAAGCAATACAACCTGCCCTAATGCACTTGAATAATCCATATACAAACCTTAAAACTTGCCTTTTCGCTAGATGCGAGTGATATTTACCTCTATAAGATACAAAAATATGAGAGAATGTATAGCTATTTTAATATTTTGATAGATAGTTGATTTGGATATGAAAAAAACAGTTTTAATTACAGGTTCAGCCAAAAGAATTGGCAAAGAAATCGCCCTTCATCTCGCCAAAAACGGCTTTGATGTAGCCATTCACTATCATCAATCTGAGGCAGAAGCCACATCAGTCAAAGAGGAAATTTTAGCACTTGGAAGAAAGGCAATTACACTTAAAGCCGACCTACTAAAAGAAGTTGAAATTAAAGCACTATTGCAAGACGCTCAAGCCACTCTTGGAACTATTACTTGCTTAATAAACAATGCATCGACATACGAAGAAGATACGCTCAGCAATTTCACTAAAGCGTCATGGGATAAGCACTTTATGACCAATAGTTTTGCACCACTATACTTATCGCAAGCATTTGCAACACTATTACCAGAAAATGTTAAGGGAAATATTATAAATATTGCGGATAGTGCTACGATTCGCCCACGAAGAGAAAAAGTATTCACCTATCAACTTAGTAAAGCGCTGATGCAGCAAGCAACTGAGCTTTTAGCCACTCAACTACCGCAAAATATTACGGTTAATACTGTAGCACTTGGCATCATATTAAAAAACAAAACCGAATCAACCGAACGCTTTTTGCAAATGCAAGCCAACTGCCCTTTAAAAAAGGGTGCAGATATGAATGATTTACTTCAAGCAATCGATTTTATATTAGCTGCAAAAAGCATGACTGGTGTTACAATTCCTATTGATGGCGGTAAGTGGACAAATTAAAGCCCTTGCAGTAAAATTTCATCAAATTTAATAGAAACCATCACTTCATTTTTTTATATTCACGGTAGCGAAAGGCAATATCTGGCCAATAAAAAACAACCGTCGCAAGAATCACGATCGCTAAATATCCCAAAAGTGGGTTTAACCAAACAAAGATAAAGAAAACGGTAAAAATCACACTAAAGACAACAAATAGCTTGTTTAATAGTTTCTTCAAGGCTGGTTTTTTGCTTTCTGAAATAGGCAACTTATCAAATAAATCACTCGCCACCCCAGAAACCTTACTACACATAGCTTCAATGAATGCGAAAAATTTAAATATACACTCATTCAAAAGCATTTTAACTTGCTCAATTCTAGGTGTTTCAGGCAGTTTATTTTTCATTGGTGGGTTTTTTGTTTTATTTTTCATCTTTATTGCTCACCTAAAATGATATAATTTCCTTCAAATAGTTGGGATTCAACATAGCGACGCCTCACCAAACCATTTAACTTCTTTCCACCAGCATAAACCCAGCGTGAGAACTCTCTAGCAGCAAGCCTATACTCACCTCTATTTACTTTACGCCTTAGTGTCGATCGTTGCAATGCACCTGCGCCTAAATTATACGTAAAACTTACAAGTGCATCTCTTTGGTGCGTCTCCAAACGTATATAAATAAACTCACATACTGCTTTTTTTGAGTGTTGAACATCTTTTTCTAACAATAAAGTAGCCTGTTCTTTGTTTATTGGTGCATCAAATTTCTCACTCGCTTTTATCACATGCCCATAGCCAATTGTATTATAACCACCAGCGCACACATATGGCGTTGCGCTAAATCCTTCAAAATATTTAATAATGTCAATGAGATATTTAGAACTTCTTATCATCTACTACCTCTCATCTTCATCAATGAGCGCTGACCAAAATAAAAACTAATAATTCCGGCAAAGATGGCTGCATCTTCTTGCGTCCAAAGCGTGTGATACAGCATCACAAAATTTGGTGTATTCTCAGATGATAAGAATAAAACAGCCACTATTTTCACCCATACATAAAGCGCAAAAAACGCATATGCAAGCACGGGTCTTACCGTTGCATTAAATGCATCCACCCACCTAATGTTACTATAGAATGTTTTATAGAGACCATTACTAAGTTTGATTTCATTTTCTAACGAAATAGCCTCTAGCCTATCAGCTTGATTCATTCTTTGTTGTTTAAGTTGCAATGAAAGTATCTGCAATTCATGCTGGCGGTCATTTTTATCTTTTAGAAAAGCAACCAGCTCCGGCAGCATAGATGTAAGAAAACCCAGCATTGCTCCCAACAATGTTGTCATAACACCACCATATAGCTTAAAATGTTGATAGTAGGATAGCACTACGCGCCGCCACTCATGCAGCGAAAGACTACGTGATGATTGAGCGAACATAAAACCAGCGGCTACTATGGATAATAAATAGTAATGATGATAGCTGGCAAAGGCCTATAGATTTAGAAATATAAGAACTTCAAGAAACTTAAAGTGATTTTTACCAAAGATATTTACTATCTTTTTCTTCAATATTAATTCTGTCTGGAAAGTCCATTTCGTCTTCTTCCATAATATTAGAATTAGCATCCACCTCAGAAGCCCCAGGAATCTGTAGATCATTCTTTTGAATCTTTTTTGGAAATACGCTTTGAGGCTGAATTACTTTAGGTAAATGCTTACTGTTTTCTTGCGATTTCTCTAATTCACTTCCACCTCTAAGCGTAGAAGGAAAATACATTTCATCATCTAACATCTTTTCTGAAGCATTTTTATTGTCAGACGGCTGCTCAACTGCAGAATCATTACTAATAATAGTGTAAGGAGGAGTTGATGGCTTATTATTGTATGTATCAACAGGCAATAAGCTTCTAATCACATCTTTAAAGCGAGCAATAAACCCTTCACTTGCTGAGCGTGTATTATCATCCACCACTTGGTTAGCAGGCAATGAATCTTTATAATGAGCATAATATTCATCTACGTTGGTAGTGCGGGTTTTATCATATTGATTATTTGCCCATGTTTTAAAAAACATGCGTTGCTCTTCCATGCGTTGATAGGCTTTAAGTTTCTTTTCTTCTAATAAATAAAGCTTATGGTCATAAAGGCTTTTTTCAAACGCCCAATCTTGCATATGCTTTTCAGATTTCCACTGAACAGGCTGCAACCAAACTGCTATTTCACGCGGAAACTCCGTTGCAACACGTGCTCGCGGATTGTCTAAAAGCCCACCCAACTCATCAGGAAGGTTCATTGTAGATTGTGCAATTCTATCGTCATCTAAATAGGCAATCTCTGTTTTATAACCACTTTTCTTACAAATAAATGTAAGTGGTGAAAATCCTTGCCTTACAACAACCACAGAAGGTGTAGACTTCACTTTATATTTATGTCCTACAACATCTGTTATTTCACATTCTGCACCCACAGCAAGCGGGGTAACCACTGTCAGTGATTGCCTCTTACTTTCCTTACCAATATCTGCCATCAAGGCACAGCCAGAGGTAAAACTAATAACAACAAGCATTCCAATCAACTTAGTCACTACAGGCATATCTATTCCCTAAAACCGTTCCTTAAAAGACAAAGCAAGTATAACGTGCCTGCACATGATGGAAAGCAAATTCTTTGCACAAAGCTTTATTGCTTGACCCTGCGCTGTTTTTCAACAACACTTAAAGAAATACACAATTCTTTATGGATAGTTAGATGCTAGATTCACCAATACCATCACAATCGAATATACCGCCTCAGCCAGAAAAAACTATTTGGATGGGAAATTCTTCGCAAGTGGTCAATTTATGGCGATTTATTGGAGCTTTATTGGTAATTATCGCACTTATACCTCTTAGAGAAGCATGGCATGTCTATGGCGAAACCAACTATGGTGCGTATGAAAAATACTATGGTATGGTTTCTCTAGCGATTTTCTTTCTACCCATTATTTACATCTACTGGCACTGGCAGAAAATTAAACATCACACCTTTAAACTCACAAGCGAGAGACTTATAGAGCAATCTGGCGTATTTACACGACGTAAAGAGAATCTTGAACTCTACCGTGTGAAAGATATTGCTGCGAGCGAATCATTTTTTGAGCATATGTTTGGATGTGGCACTATCATCATTGAATCTTCTGACCGCTCCACACCAATTTTAGAAGTAAAATCCGTCAAAAACCCACATCAGGTAAAAGACACGATGCGCGCCGCAGTTGAAGAGCAACGTGTACAAAAAGGCGTAAGGGAATTAGATTAATTTAGATTTTATATCTATTGAGATGCCGCAAACTTACTGCTTTTTTCTTTACCCTTTTCAATCTTTGCAAGCTCAATAGCAGCCCTTAGCTCAATTTCATTTAAAATATCGTTCAGCTTAGGGTCGTCCGTGCGCTCACGCCAATCATCTATTGTTTTATGTAGGTCCGAAACTACATCTAACGGCAAGCGCCCAAGCAATAAAGAATGTCTAATTTCATCAAGATATTGCAATACTTTGCCACCTTTTTTAAGCGCCTGCTTTCTTCCTGCTTCACGCTCATCCACCTCTTGAAGCATCAACAAAGGATTAATCGTGCTTAAAGGAACAGATTGCTGTGTAGCATCTGCTTCCGATGCGCCAGAAGTATCTGAAAGCATACTGCTAAAACTAGTACCATCTGCTTTTTTTGTGCTACTCGATTTTTTGGTAGCGCCAGATTTATTGGTAGAACGCGTATTTTCAATGCGCATAATTTTCTCTCTAAAATGTTCCTCTCGTCTCTTTAAGTGTAATAGATTGTAGCCTTAGAAGCAAGTCAGCTTATCATTATACGACAGCAGAAGCAGCTTTTCCACGCCCTACTATATCTGAAATCTGATAGATACGAACTGAAATATTACTCTGCACTGATCCAAAATCTGCATTTTGCTCAGCTGCGCTATAATCACTGGTAGTTGCGGCGACATTTAAGAAACTACGCACCACCGTTTCACCATCCATAATTTCAATATCATAAAGTTCGCTATTTTCAGACAGAGGCACATCTACATAATCGCGCCATTGCCCGTGTAATCGATTTCGCCTCACCCAGCTAAATGTAACATTACCACTACTATCACGCACCGCCTTCACATGAACAGGCGCATAAGGTAATAATGATTTTGCTCGATACACAAAGCTTTCAGATTCGGTGTTTGCAAGCGTATCACCAAATGTCACTGCCTTATAAAATCGTTCCAACCCAACATACTCATTTGATGTTTCATTCTTTTCCAATAGGTTATTAAGTAGAACGAATCTTTCACCTGCAATATGGCTCTCTATTGCATCTTCTGTTCCAAGCCTGCCGCGTAACAATCCTGAAAGCTCATATTTACCAGCGCCCACAAGTGTGGCCGTCATAAATTGAACAATTTCATCACCAATCAATGCAGAATTTGCACCATTAAGCATTGCAAGCTCAGACACACTCGATAAAACTCCCTCGCCATAAAGCAACACGGTCACGCTACTTTTTTTTATCGACAATTCCAACAGAGCCAACCTCTAAAACATCGCTTGCCACACCCACAACTGCCGCATCTTGTGCATTGATAAGTGGCTGATAGTTATTTTCATCATCACCGCGATAGATAGTTGCACCCTGCCAGCCTTCTTCAAGCCCTACCATGGCAAATCGTGTATAGCCCACCTCACCTGTATCTGATGGAAAAGCTGGTAAATCTAAAATTTCCAGATGCGTTTTGCCTATCAACTCTTCACTTTCGGTCTGTGCGCTTATTTCAGATGCTGTTTCAACATTAAATTGATAAGCAAGCACATCTTCTGCCACGCCTTTAATTTCAAGCGCACTTCCTTCAATCTGATTTATTTCGCGAATGCGGATACTATGGGTTACACCACTCACCGTCACATCAATAATATCTGTTGGCTCTAGCATTAAATAGCTATTTGGTAGGGTGAAATTATATTCCGTCCGCCCAAGCCAACGATGATATAACGTCACTTCTGCCAGATGCTTTGCTTCTTGCTCGCTCAGTATGAGCGGTAATTTCACAGATGCTTGTGTTTTTGTCACCACTCCAGAGATACGCTGCGCATGCTGTGTGCCTAATTGATAGTTTTGCGCTTTATCGTAATAAATCACATCCATCTTTTGTGGCAAATCCACCTCTTGCTGACGTGTCATAAGCATTAGTGAGCTACTATTCTTACTCTGAGCTATCAGCTCATCTTCTGTCACGCTTAACACTGCATTATTTCCACGTGGCACAAACACCAACTGCCCACCAGATTCCACCACATCAAAGAAATAAGCCGCTCTTAGCGCGTTCATCACATCTTTAATAGAGCTTTGCTCTGATAGCACAAATCCATCCACTAGATTTTTCAAACGTGATACGTCAATATCACTACTTTCCAAACCCACAGAATTCGCTAAATTCTCAACAATAGATGCCAAACCAGATTGCCCTAGCTTTCCCTGCACCCAATGACCCGTGCGCCACAAGTTACCATCACTCCAAACATTGGTGAGGTCTGGCCAAAACGGAAATGGCCTTGCATCCCACGTCCATAAAAACTGTCGCTCTACCATAGCGGAATCTTTCCACTTTAGCTCAGTAGCCGTAATCGCTGCACGTTGCGCTCTAAAATCCACCTGCTTCTTAGAGTGGTAAGGATAAGCGCTTTCGCTACTACTAGCATCCACAAACACATTGGGCTGATTTGCTGCGCCATCTACACTTGGAAAACCATATTCTGTAAACCAAATTGGCTTGCTTTCAGGCACCCAAGCACTGGTGCTTGCATCTGGGTTGGTATGTGTATTTTCCCACCACCAAGCAAGGTTCTTCCATGCATATTCTTGGCTTAAACTGGTCTGCACAGTACGCTCAGCATCACTATAATACCAATCATAGCCCTCGCCCTCTGTCCATCCATCAATTAACGTTTGCACATTATAACTGGAATCTTGCACACTATCAGCTAATGGGAAATATGCATCAATCCCCACCATATCAATATCACTCGATGCCCATAGTGGGTCTAGATGATACCAACCATTTGCTTCATGGTGATATTCACTCCAATCTGCGGCATAAGTCACTTTCACACCAGAACCAACCGTGCTTTTAACACTAGATGCCAAGCTCACCAACGCATCCACAGCAGGAAAGCTATCATCACTCTCGTCTTGTACTGAGGTCAACCCAACCAGCTCCGAGCCAATCACAAACCCATCCACTTCATCTTTCACTAAGCTTGCGTAATGATTTACAAATGCGTTATAACCATTTGTTCTTGTAAAGAAGTCAGCTACTTCTGAGACACTTCCCGTAATACGTCCACGCCACGGCTTGGTGCTAATATCCATAAATATCATCGGGTAAAATAAGATATTATACCCGCGAGATTTAAGCTCCTGTAGATAACGGACAAGACTTGCATCAGAAGGTGTGCCACCATAAATGGGCGCTCCATCAATTTGCGTTAGCAACCGCGCTGTGGCTCGGTTAAAACCTGCCACACTCCAGCTATCAGGTGCAGTATCCGCCCCTGCTTGATATTCAACACCGGGGTAAACACCACATGTAGCAGCATCAATGCTTGTGCCAAACCATGTGACTACCACCGCCACCCATTCAACATTGGGCAGCGTTTCTTGCATTTGATCAAGCGAGGTCAGTGCATCGCATTTACCACTCAAACTATGTTGGTTAATCCGTTCTTGATAGCCTTTCTGGATAAAGCTACCGCCCACATTCTCGCCTTGTTTCTTAAACTGCACGGTGTCGTCATACACAAACTCCCCAGAACCAGGAATCATCACCAGCGATTCTATCATTTCTTCAACAGGTGTTTCATTGCTCTCACTTAAAAGCTGCTTTCGTTTCACTTCAAAACTAAGATTAGGAATACGATTTCCAAAACTTGCTAATTGTAAATCTTCCAACACCACATACGCCTGACCGCGATAGGCAGGCACTCTTCCCGCCCCCTCATAGCTTTCAATCACACTATCGGGCAACTGTGTTTCACTACCTCTATACACAGTATAGCTAGAGCAAAGCGCATTAGGATTGATTGCTTTACCATTAGCATAAACACGCAACACCTCATCCACTGCACCTTCACAGAGTGAAATCGCCATGGTAGCACTATAACTATAGCTTGTTTCTGTGCGGGTTTGCACGCGGCTTCCGCCACCGCTAAAACCTCCACCACCTTTACCACCACCAGTGCTCACTTGTGAGGTAGTCGCCGTTTCTCTAATTGGGCGCGACCAGATAACATTCCCCGCAATACGTGCCGTTCCATAAAGAATAGGCAGCATTTTTCCGTAGGTTGAAACCTGCACTTCCAAATCTTTCAGGCGCGGGCCTCTCACAGCGGCCTGATCATCACCAGAGAAAAGCGTTTGATCAATATATCCACCCAACTGTGCGCCAACAAATTGCCCAACGCTTCCAGCTGCACTGCCACCTGCTGCACTTAAAACCAGTGTCGCCATCATCTACCTCAATATTGTTTGAATTATTTATACCAGTGAAAACGAAGCCACTATTCTGCGCTTCCATTTATCGTCTAAATGATGCTCAACCACCCTGCCAACCGATTGGTAGCAGTGAATGAGTGTGTGGCATGACTCTTTTCCATAGGTTTGACTACCCACAATCCCCACATGTTGCGGTTCTTTTTCAAACCGCATAAGCAGAATCTGGTTTGCCGCTAATACATTGAACTTTTCTAGCTTTAAATAGGTATTTAATGCCTTAAGAAGCCGCTTGCCATCAGGCTGCATTGAATAGTCTTTCTCATCAATATCAAAAAGACTTTGTCCACTATATGTAACACCAATCTCATGAAGCACACCAATTACTAAACCAATACAATCACAGCCCACTTGTTTGCTTCTTCCTTGATGCAGATATGGTGTACCCAGCCACTCCCTTGCCTTGTGATGAAGTGCTTGCATATTATAACTCCCACAAACAAAAAAGAGGCTCTGAATCTAATCAGAGCCTCTTTTAAAATGTATCTAATAAATGTACTTATTTTTTTCGATATGCCTTACGCGCTGGGCTTAAAAAACTAATGATAATAGCAAGCGCTATAGAGCCAAAAACAGCAATAACAACCGTTTGCGCTAAAACATCATTGCCAGCACTGGCTAACAACTGCACCACAAGCAACGCCGCAAGCGCAATAAAGAAACCAAATAGCAGCCCAAGCCGCTGGCTTTTAATCTGACTATTCAATGCGTGCTTTTCCCACGCATGGCGATGTTCTTGCTCAGCTTTTGCGATATTTAGCAAGCGTTCAGCGCCACCCTCTACAGCATACTCAAACTCATGCAATGCAGTAGCAGAAGGCAATAATAACTCTGTCACTGTTTTCTGGCTTACTGCAACAGCAGGCTTAGAAAACTTACTCTTATTATCTGAAAAGTTTCTAGAATTGTTCTTTTTAAAGTTCGAACGACCTTTTGAACGCACAGAATTATTGTTACTTCTAGGTGACTGATCACCTTGAGAGTTAGAAGGAATACCCTGATTTGGCTTATTAGGGTTGTTATTACGACGACGGCGTCTCTGCTTGTTTGGCTGGCTTATTGTTTTGTCGTCTTGGTTTTGTGGTGTTGCTTCTTTCATTACGATTATCATCTATTGCAGATTTAATTTCTTTAGCGACGATTTTCCAATCATTGAGCAATATTGTTTCATTATGTGAAGAGCAATACACAGGCTTAGCAGGCTTCCAAAAGCCAAAAACTAGCTTTATACCATCAAAAAAATGCAACCAA
>CAYGTX010000022.1:0-13593 GCA_964352935.1 uncultured Rickettsiales bacterium
GCTTTATGGGATGACTGATCTTTAAGATAAGTAGGTTCAACTGATACTTCGATTGCGTGTGTCACTTTGCTGTACATATGCTTTATTTACCCTTATTAACTATCTTATGAATAGACATGCCAGAAAAATTAAATCATAGCAATCACTCAATCAACTTGACTTTTCAATAAAATCTGTTAATTATGACATCACAGAACTTGGTTTATAGGTTCTTTGCTGCTACTACTGACACGTATTAAAGTGTTTTTTTGATACTTTAATATTTAAGTGGATACGCTTCTTTCGAAGCAGTATCTGGAAAGAATTTCTCGCATTAGCGTTTCTTCCCCAGAGTTTGGCCAAGAGTTACTGATTTTTTTTAGTCAGTCTGGGTTCTTTTTTTGAAAAACAACGTTGTTTTGTTGTTTAACTAACGCCTTTTTAGGAGATTCTTTCTATGGCAACTGGTACTGTAAAGTGGTTTAACCCAACAAAGGGTTATGGTTTTATTCAACCTGCTGATGGTGGCAATGATATTTTTGTACACATTAGTGCGGTTCAAGACGCTGGTCTTCAAGGACTTGAAGAAAACCAGCAAGTTAGCTTCGAGCTAGCAACCAACAAAGGTAAAACTTCAGCTGTTAATTTACAAGTTGAAGCTGCTTAATTTATTAAGCAAATAAAACACACCATAAAACGCTTTTAAAAAAAGCGTTTTATGTTCTGTGTATGAAGGCTAGGACTTTATTTATAAAGTCTTAGCGTGTCATTTCAAATGGCGTTTGTAGAGATTATCATTTGAAGTGATCTTTTGAGAAAGTGGGAAGGAACCACTGCCACATTAGATGCGTAAATCGTGTTGAGCTTTTTATAAAACATGTGGCTAAAAGGCTACTTTAGATGAGCTAAAGTAGTTCAAATGATAAACTTACGTGCTGCCTAGATTTGGCGGATGGTTATGCCATTCTCATTCATAGTGCTGCACAAAAGGAGCATTATGACTGATTTTGCAGGCTTTGGCCTAAATTCTGCGTTGGTAGAAACACTAACGCGTATCGAATATACTACACCTACTCCTATTCAAGAAAAAACAATCCCTCTTGTTCTACAAGGGCGTGATGTGTTGGGAACAGCGCAAACAGGAACCGGTAAAACCGGAGCGTTTGCAATTCCTATTATTGATTTTCTATTAAATTCACCTCGTGGTGCTGCACTCGTTATGACGCCAACAAGAGAGTTAGCTGCACAAGTGCAGTCTGTCTTGAAGCAAATGCTTTCTGGTCAA
Organism: uncultured Rickettsiales bacterium; assembly: GCA_964352935.1. GTDB lineage: Bacteria > Pseudomonadota > Alphaproteobacteria > Rickettsiales > CAYGPX01 > CAYGPX01. The sequence continues at coordinate 1,265 of CAYGTX010000022.1, forward strand.
ACCGCAGTGAAAACAGCACTACTTATTGGTGGTGAGCCAATGCCAAAACAGTTAGCTCAACTAAGAGCTAAGCCGCGTTTGATTGTTGGTACACCAGGTCGTATTAATGACCATTTAACACGTGGAAGCTTGATGCTTCACGATGCTAAAATGCTAGTGTTAGATGAAACTGACAGAATGCTAGATATGGGTTTTGGTATCCAGATTGATCAGATTCTTAAGTTTATGGCGAAAGATCGTCAGACATTATTATTTTCTGCGACTTTGCCTCCTGAGATTCTTCGTATTTCTAAAAAATACTTAAATAATCCTGAGCGCATTGAAATTGGTGCTGCTAGTCGTCCTGCATTGAACATTGATCATAAAATGGAACATGCAACGGATGCTGAAAAATATCCTAAGCTTTTAAATGAATTAGAAGAGCGCACTGGTTCAGTTATCATTTTCGTTAAAACCAAACGTGGTGCTGATAAACTTGCGGTTAAACTTCGCAATGCAAGCCATGAAGCGGAAGCGATTCATGGTGACTTACGCCAGAATCAACGAGATAAAGTGATAAAAGGCTTTCGTAATCAACGCTACCGCGTGCTAGTTGCAACCGATGTTGCGGCGCGTGGGCTTGATATTCCACATATTGAGCACGTGATTAACTATGACTTGCCACAATGTGCTGAAGATTACATTCACCGTATTGGTAGAACAGCGCGTGCGGGTGCTAAAGGTGCTGCTCTTTGTTATGTTTCGCCTGCTGAGCGTGGTATTTGGAATGCGGTTAACCGTTTATTAAACCCAGATGCAAAACATCCAAAAAATGACGACTATAACGAGCAACGCCGTGGCGGATCTCGTGGTGGTTCTCGCAGTGGTGGTAATCGAGGTCAACGCGGAAATGATTTTGCACCAAGAGGCGGTAGTAACCGTAAACCTTTTGGAGATAGAGGTGATCGTCGTGAATCATTTGATGATCGTCCTCGTAAGCCCCGTTTTGATGCTGGTGAAGCAAATGGCAACTCTTATGGTGCGCCAAAAAGAACAGGTGAAAGAAAACAATTTAATGATCGTCCGTTTGGTGAGCGTAGCACTAATGGTGAACGTCGTGGTGAGAATCGCGGTGGAAAGTTTGAGCGTAATCATCGCGCAGCTCGTCGTGATTACAATCGCGTTGCTAGCTTCGATCGTAGCGATCGCCCAGCTCGTCGTGATGATAATCGTGGTGGAAACTTTGAGCGTGGCAATCGTCCGGCTCGTCGTGAAGAAAGCCGTGATGGTAACTTTGCACGTAATGACCGTCCAGTTCGTCGTGATGAAAATCGCGGTGAGCGTCAGTATGATCGTAAGCCAAGCCGTTTTGAAGGCGAAGGTCAATCTACCCCTAACTTTATTGAAAAGCCTTATAAAGAACGTTCATTCCGTGCGGATGACCAAGGCATGTTCAAAAAGAAATCTGAGGGTTCTGACTTTAAACGTAAAGCTCCACAAGGCGACCGTAAATCATCTGGTAACGTGAACCGTTTTGATAGCCCAAGAAGTAGCTACTTCCGTCCATCGGATGAAGCTGGTTCTTCAGCTCGTGGTGAACGTAAAGAAAAGGGTGGTGAGTCAAAATAATTTGATTCTAAGAAGGCATTTACTTCTAAGCCAAGAGCAAATAACCGTCCAGACGGCGAAAAAAAAACTAAAGACGCTGCTTAATTTAAGCATTTCTTGAATAAAGAAAGCCTGATGAACTTTAACAAGTTTGTCGGGCTTTCTGCTTTTAGAGTATCTACCTAACGAAGGCTTGATATTTTGTGAAAAAACGATAGGTTACCCATCGAAATGCATACAGTTGTAAAACTGTAATGATTATGAGCGAGTTAAAAAGAGAGAGAAGAATGAATATCCCTTTATTTAAGAATGCTAAAACAGAACTTTTGTCTGGCTTGACCGTGGCACTAGCATTAGTGCCAGAAGCGGTGGCATTTGCATTTATTGCAGGTGTTGAGCCACTTGTTGGGCTTTATGCTGCATTCTTGGTTGGGTTGATTACCTCTGCCTTTGGTGGCAGACCTGGTATGATTTCAGGTGCAACAGGTGCGCTTGCAGTGGTGATGGTGAGTTTAGTGAAAATTCATGGTGTGGAATATTTATTCGCAACCGTTGTGTTGATGGGCATTATACAGGCACTGGCTGGTATTTTCAAATTAGGGAAGTTTATACGCATGGTGCCACACCCAGTGATGCTTGGGTTTGTGAATGGGCTGGCGATTGTTATTTTCTTGGCGCAATTAGGGCAATTTAAAGTGGTGAATGATGCTGGTGAAGTGGTGTGGATGCAAGATGCTGCGCTCTATACGATGCTTGCGGTGGTTGCCATCACTATGGCGGTGATTTACATTATGCCTAAAATTACAACCAAATTCCCAGCGCCGTTAGCGGGTATTTTGGTGGCATCGCTGGTGGTGATTTTTGGTGGGGTGGATACACGTACAGTGGGTGATCTTGCTACTATTTCTGGTGGGCTTCCTGAGTTCCATATTCCGATGGTGCCGATTAACTTTGATACGCTCTATATCATTTTTCCATTCGCGATTGTGTTAGCTGCGATTGGTTTGATTGAATCACTACTGACGCTTACATTGATTGATGAAATGACCGAAACACGCGGACGTAATAGCCGTGAATGTATGGCGCAGGGTGCTGCTAATATCGTGACCGGATTTTTTGGCGGTATGGGTGGTTGCGCAATGATTGGTCAGAGCATGATTAATATCAAATCTGGTGGACGTGGGCGATTGGCGGGTATTGCAGCCGCATTGTTTTTGCTTAGCTTTATCTTGTTTGCCTCGCATTGGATTGAGATGATTCCGATTGCAGCACTGATTGGTGTGATGTTTGTGGTGGTGATTGCGACATTTGAGTGGTCTAGCTTCCGTATTTTAAGAAAGATTCCACGTATGGATGCATTTATTATTTTCTTAGTATCTATCGTAACAGTGTTTAGTGACCTTGCGATTGCTGTGATTGTGGGTGTGATTGTATCTGCACTTGTGTTTGCATGGCAAACAGCTAGCCATATTTATGTTGAAGTGAAAGAAGAAACCAACAATAAAAAAGTCTATATTTTGCATGGCCAGTTGTTCTTTGCTTCTATCAGCGAATTTAAGAAGCTATTTGACCCTAAAAAAGATCCTGAAGATGTGGTGATTGATTTTAAATATTCACGTGTGTGGGATCATTCCGCGCTAGAAGCGATTGATGCGCTTGCTGAGCGATATATCAAGAGTGGTACGCATTTGCATTTAAGGCATCTGAGCTCAGACTGTAAAGCATTGCTTGAAAAAGCAGGCAGCTTGGTTGAAAATGATGCGGAAGAAGACCCGCATTATCGTGTGGTGGTGGATTATAGTGAATATGATGGCAAGAAGCTGGAGAACATGACGGCTTAAGCTGTTAAGCTAGATTGTTGCATCACTAAAAATTTGGCGTTCAAACCATTGCGCGAGGTAGGTGGGCAGTTTTGTGGCAAGTTGCGACTGATTTTGGATGGTTGCAAGTGCCTCGTTAAAGCTTTTGCCTGATTCGATAGCTGTTAGCAAATCAAACTCATCTTTATCTAAGAGATAACGCATCACTTGTTTTTCAGGGCGAATCACTAAGATATATTGCGGTTGAAATGCCATTGTATCGAGTGGCAAGTCATCGCGGAAGGCGGAAAGGTAGCTTTCTGCATCAGCAGCTAGTGAGAGTATTTGTGATGCTGTATGGAGCTTAAAATGCGTGTTTCCGAAGGTTTCCTCATCCAGTGCCGCAATTGTTTCAGCTGAAAGAGTTTTAGATTGTGGCTGCCAATAAACATGGCTGATGGCTGCTTCTAGCTTACAAAGAGCAATGGCGGCTTTATCACTGGTGTTTTGTGCAAAAAATTTAGCAAAATGGGCGGGATAAAGATTTAAATCCCAACTTTTGGATGGTGTGGCGTTGGTGAAGGCATTGATATGTTCTCTAATAACATCTTCACCTATTAAATTTGAAAGCGTGGGAAAGTCGGAATAGGTGGCTTCTATTAAGCGAATATGATAGCCTTTAGCGTAGATATTGACTCTGGCTTCTGTGCTGATTTCGTTGTGACGTGAGAGTTTTGTTAACGGCAAGATTTGGCTAAAATCTTTCTCGATAATGGCTTTATGGAGCGCTGCTAGTTGCTGTTTGTAACTACTCATCGTTTGCCGTTTGTGCTTTTGCTTTGTTAAGTTCTGCTTCTAAAACGTCAAATTCTGGAATATCTGCGTCCCATTCTATCATGGTGCTACGCTTACCCTTTTTTTCGATGGTATAGCGATATAAATCCCATACTTTATCGGCCACATGGTCGTTATGTGTGTCAATGAGGTGGGTTTCTTTGTTGGTGTGACCTGCTAAATGATATTGAACGATAGCATCGGCGGGGATAGCATCGATATATTGCTTGGCATCCCAACCATGATTGAAGCTAGAAACATAGACATTGTTGACGTCTAATAAAATGCCGCAGCCAGTGCGTTTGTGTAACTCGGTCAATAATTCAGGTTCGCTGATGGTAGAGCCGTTAAATTCGAGATAGGTAGAGGCGTTTTCTAGCACTAGTGGGCGTTGCATTGCCTCTTGCACCTTGTGGATGCGTGGAATGAGGTGATTGAGGGCTTCTTCAGTATAGGGAATGGGCAGCAAATCGTGCGTGTTTTCGTGCTGAATGCCAGTGAAACATAGATGGTCTGAAAACCATGAAACTTCTATATAATCGGCAAGTTTGCGGAGTGATTTTAAATAATCTTCATCTAATTTATCGGTAGAGCCGATAGAAAGAGACACGCCATGCATGACAAAGGGATAATCGTGGCGTAAATCTGCCAGCATGTGCCAATAGCCCTTATGGGCATGAATGTAATTCTCAGAGACGATTTCGAGCCAGTCGATGGTTTTGGGGCGTTCTTTAAGAAAGTGATCGTAGTGCGGGGCTCGTAAGCCTAATCCAAAACCGATATTTTGTGTTTCCATATCATTCAATGTGGGGGTGAGGGGAAAGATGTATCTTTACCCCTCACATCCAACTCATTTATTAGTGATTGCAGCTATTTTTGCCTTCACATGAATGTGCACCACCTTTTAGTGAGCCACCCATATCTTCACATGAACCTTGAGCTACATATTTCCACTCGTTAGGATCATTATCAGCGGTTGCTTGACCAGCGCAGCTATGTGAACCATCAGCAGAAGCACAGTGGTTTTCACCTGCTTTTGCAATGCCGTAGCATTTTTCTTTTTCGCCACTGTCACCTTCAGCTAATGCTAGAGTTGTGGTTGCTGACATAACACCTGCTAATGCTGCGGTAAGTAATAATTTATTCATGGTAGGCTCCTTAAAAAATAAATAATGAACTAAGCGTCAAGATAAGTTGTATCTTGTATAGTAGTATATTCGCAAGATAATTATGAATGGTTACACTACCAACGAAATATTTTTTTACCAATGACATATCCAAGGGTAGAGATTGCAGCCAAAGGCAAGTAGTGCCAGAGGATTAAGCCGGTTGAAACGACCTCAGATTCTACTAGAAGCACGCCTACAGCGCCTGCTGATGTTGCCATGAGTAAGCATAGCGCACCCAAAATAGCGGGGTTAGTGGTGGCGAGTTGCTTTAAGCGCCATAGCATATATATAGCTGGAATCGCGGCAAAAGACAGAATGCATAATAAACAATAAATGCTATGGGTGTGGTGAAGATCCACGCTTTGTTCTGCTGGAGTGGCTATTTTATAGAAAATGGCTGCAACGTAAATTGCTCCTACCATCACAAGTGATGTTGGTACTAGCTTTGAAAGTTTGCGTGGGTAGGCAAGATGAATGGCACCAAAACCAGAGAATAGAAAAAGCATAGTATTTGCCATGATCTCTATTTGGAAGCTTGTTGTGGAAAGCTGCTGCGATAAATCAGCTCGTAAACCATACAACAATGTAATGGCCATAAGAGAGCCTAATGTTAAGCATAGCCACTCAACCATAAGGCGTTGATATGAAGTTGTTTTTATTGGCGCAGCTTGCGTTGCAAGTGATTGTATTAATTGTTCTGTTTTCATGCGTCTTCTCCCAAAAGGAGTGCTAATTTTTTATAAGCTCTATGTGCTGTCACTTTGACGGCAGATATGCTCATTGAAAGGCTGGCGCTTGCTTCGGATACGGTCATATCTTTAAAATACATTGATTCAATCACCTGTTGTTGTTTGATGGGTAATAAAGCAACTGCCTTGTATATGTGTTCGTGAATAAGAGGTTCTTCGGTTACATTTTCAGTTAAAAAATCTTCCACTTCATCAAAGTTTAAAGTGTTTTGTTGTGCTGATTGATAATATTTGCGCATCCAGTCACTAAGGCGATAATGCATAATGGCGGCAAGCCATGGCATGCAAGCTCGTGATGGCTCGTAGGTATGGAGTGATTTATGCACGGAAATAAGGATTTCTTGGACGACGTCTTCGCTTTGATCGTGTTGGCCAATTTTTTTCTCAACAAAATGCTTAGCGAGTTGTGAAATATGCGTGAGTAATTCGTTATAGAGTGCATGGTTGCCCGCTAACGCACCAATAAAAAGCGGATGAAATAAGGCTTCATTTTGCTTTCGGTGATTCTTTTTCACGTGAGTGTAACCTTATGACTATTATTAGCGAATTTATTATTATAAGTTAAATTTACTATTTTTAAACGGATATCTTTTATGGGAAAGTTAGATATGAAATTTCTAAGAAATAATATACGCAGCGTTTTTGGATTACTCAATAAGTTGCAGCCAGTGTGGTGGTTTGTTTTAAGACTGTGGATTGCGAAAGTATTCTTCTTTTCAGGGCTTACCAAAATAGAAGATTTTGATGTGACGTTGTTTTTATTTGAAAATGAATATGCTGTGCCTTTTATTTCGGCTTACTTTGCGGCGGTTTCAGCAACGTTTTTTGAATTGTTAATGCCTGTACTTATTGTTTTAGGCTTTGCAACACGCTTTGCCGTATTGCCTTTGATTGTGATGACAGCGGTCATTCAATTTACCTATAAAGAGCATGTTGAGCATCTTTATTGGGTAATATTGCTTTCAGGGTTGCTTGTACATGGTGCGGGTAAGTTATCCGTCGATTACTTATTAAGTCGCAAAAAATAAGGCATAATTATTTTCACTTTTCGTTATTTTATGTCATAAAGCATGCATTATGCTCAGCTGAGCTATATTTCCACATGCGTGCAATATATAAATGATGATAAGGTGCTGATAATGATACAACATACTATTCTTGTAACTGGTGGAGCTGGTTATATTGGCTCTCACGTATGTAAGGCACTTTCTAATGCTGGTTATCAACCTGTTGCTTTCGATAATTTATCAACAGGTGTAAGGCGTGCTGTGAAATGGGGCCCATTGGAAGAGGGTGATATTTTAGATAAAGTGCGCTTGAAAGAAGTGATACAAAAACATTCAGTTGTTGCGGTCATCCATATGGCTGCATTTATTGATGTAGGAGAATCTGTAAAGCACCCAGCCAAATACTTTCAGAATAATGTGGTAGGTGGCTTGCGTGTGATTGAGGCGATGCAAGAAAGTAAAGTAAAGCATATTGTGTTTTCTAGTACTGCTGCGGTTTATGGCATGCCTAAAACGCTACCTGTCACAGAAAAAGCGGAGACACTTCCTATTAACCCTTATGGGCGCAGTAAGCTGATTGTAGAAGGAATGCTTAAAGATTTTGAAACATCAGATGGCATTACGCATGTGGTACTGCGCTATTTTAATGCAGCAGGAGCAGATACTGAGTGTGAGATTGGCTGTGATCAGAAAAAACCAAATAACCTCATCCCTATTCTTATGGATGTGCAGCAAGGTAGAAGGGCAACTATAGAAATTTTTGGCAATGATTATGATACCCCAGATGGTACGGCGCAGCGTGATTATATTCATGTTCAAGACTTGGCGCATGCTCATGTGCTGGCACTTGATGCTTTGCTTGCTGGAAAAGAAAGCCTCACATTGAATTTAGGTACGGGAAGTGCGCTTTCTGTGAATGAAGTGGTTGCCTCTACTGAACGTATTACGAAAAAGAAAGTGCCTTCAACCATAGCGCCTCGTCGCGCTGGTGATCCTGCTATACTTGTGGCGGACCCATCACTTGCTAAGAAAAAATTAGGATGGGAAGCAAAATTTAACGATATTGACTCCATCGTTAAGACCGCTTGGGAGTGGGAAAAGAAGCGCAATATATAGCTCTACGTTTTGACGTTCATTTTTTTAGTGACGATAAAGCTCTAAATTCTGGTGTTTTTAATAAGAATTATATTTCTTTGAAAAAAGTGACTAGGTGGGGTTCCTAGCTATAGCAAATATGATTATAGTGTTAATTGTAAGGTCGGAAAAGAACGGCTTAAGAGGAGGTCGTTTTGCTATTCTCTTCTAAGCCTATCTCAGAGGGCGGAGTTTTGCCACATAATTGTATCGCTGATTTATGCATCCATTTACTTGCGGCATAGTGGTGTATGTTATCTTCCCCTTCTGTAAAACTTTCGGTGCCTTCAGTGAATTTTTTACCATTATATTTAAAACCTAGAGATACTTTAGTTCCATTTTTCGTTAATGCTTTAATGATATCTTGATAGTAATTAGGCAAGGCTTGACCTGGTAAGCCTTCAATAACGATGTGGTTACTTATCTCTGATGCTAACTCTAACATTGGCTTAAAGAGAAGTTGGTCAGGCACGTATTTAATTTTAATTGGTTTATCTGATGGTGGCGTTTTATCTGAATTTAGTCTGGCTGAGCTTACATCGTCAGTAAAATTAATTATGGGTAGTTCTATTGCATTAGAGCGCAGGTCTGTATATAGCTTTATGGTTGGCCCTGTTTCAAATAGACATCCCGCTTTTACTAGCTCTTTAACATATGTACTTTCTTTAGAAATGAGCTGACTATTAACGACATCAAATTTACTGCTTGTTTGTGTTTTGGGCATTACGTCTTGGAAAAAAGCCACATGAATTTCCTTCTTAGCTAACTGCTTGATGGTCTTTAGAATATCAAGAGCATATGAAGATTTTGCGAAGGATTGAAAATTTTCAATTGGAAGAATATCGAAGGGTTTGTCACCTTCTTTTTCCATAGTGAGTATTTTATTTAAATAGGCGAGTAATATTTGTGGGCTGTTGCCTTTAATTAGTGGTGGGGCTACATTTCTTTTTTTTTCAGTCTCTGTTGAAGCTTTCTGATTAAATTGTGTTGGAGCGTTATCAGATGGATGGTGAACTACTTTTTCATCGAGAAACTCTATTGTGTCTGCAATACCATTATTACTTCTAAAAGCGTCTTTTAAACGCGAAGAAATTTTGACAAATCCTTTTGAAATATCATGTAATTTAACTGCTTTTACATCATTCTTAGCATCTAATTCTGGTGAGAGTAAATAAGCACCATGAAGGGTGGGTATATCTTTAGAGTGTTGTGTGCTTACTGTTTCAGCTGCTTTAAGTGCGCCTTTTAATAAACCAGCAATATGTGATGGGTTATCTTCAAATGTATACATGGATGAAACAAAGATAACGTTATTATTTAACAGTTTTCCTGTTTTGTTTAGTTCGGCATTTAAAGCGCTTGAATAATATTCCATCGTATCTGTACCACCAAATACAATAGCACTACTATTTTTGTCGGGTAGTGAGGATAAAAGCGACTCTTTAAGTGCTGGAAAATGAGTTGGAAAATCAAAGTTGATACTATCCAATAACCCTGTTTTGCTAACATGACTGCTAGCGCTGTAGCTTAAAGGCTTATATGGGGTGAGAATATTTGGTGAAACACCATATTCTAGCATTAGTTGGTTAATTGTTTTTGTTCCAAGTGGCTCAAGTAGTGAATTTATCTCTTCATCGATTTGATGTGTGTCATATTCTGAAGTTTTAAGTTTAGTTAGCTTTGAATAGAGTGCTTTTTCATCCACTTCTGAAAGATGAGAGTCTTTAATTTTTACGGCTGCTAAGAGGTGTCTAATATCATAGGTGGGCTTGTAACCATTTGGATTGCTATCCATGGTTAATGTGCCGCCAGTAGAAATGAAATTAATACTTCCCATTCATATTACCTAATAAGTAAGTGCTAAATATTTTAACCAAAACTAAGATTATTGGAAGCTAAAATACAGGCCCTCATTCAAACAGTAACTATTTTGAAATATATTTCTCATCTATCTCCCCTAGGAAAGTTAACTTATTTATACAAAAAGAGGTGTTTATGACTCCTGCTAACATGGTGCATCGTCAAGCTAAGTCGAGTGGTGTTTTTTCGCAATTTTCTAAGATATTTCAAAAGAATAATAAGCCTACGATGGCGCAGAAACAGTTTCAACCGCAAGGAAGTGGCTCTGTTGCTTATTATTATGCAGCGGGTAAGCCTGTTTGGAAAAGCAGGCGTTATCAGAATTTTGCTGAAGAGGGTTATATCCGCAATGTGATCGCGCATCGCTGTATTCAGCTTATTGCCAATAATGCAGCAAGTGTGAAAATCAACTTGATGCGTCGTGTAAAAGGGCAAGATGTTGAAGTAAAACAACATCCGCTTTTGGATTTATTGAAGCGACCTAATCCATGTATGGGTGGCGTGGCGCTGTTAACGGATGTGATAATGCATAAGCTCATCAGTGGAAATAGTTATATTCAACTGATTAGAGATGGTGTTGGAGTGCCTGCAGAGCTTTATGTGCTGCGCCCCGATAGGATGACGGTGATTGCTGGCAAGGGGTGTTTTCCAGCGGGATATATTTATCAAGTGGGAGATAAAGAGCGCAAGTTTGGGGTGGATTCTGTGACGGGAAAGTCTGACTTGCTGCATCTTAAAACGTCTCATCCTTTAAATGACTGGTATGGCTTATCGGCTTTTGAGGCGGCTGCCTATGCGATAGATCAGCACAACCAAGCCAGTGAATGGAATCAGTCACTTTTACAAAATGGTGCTAGACCAAGTGGCGCGTTGGTTGTTAAAGGTGAAGAAGGCAAAGGTGGATATTTAAGTGACGAGCAATATTTAAGGCTTAAAAGCCAATTAAATGAAGAATATATGGGTGCTGCCAATGCAGGCAGACCTGTATTGCTTGAAGGTGGGCTTGAATGGCACGAAATGAGCCTTTCGCCAAAAGAGATGGATTTTCTGAACATGAAACATAGCGCCGCTCGTGACATTGCACTAGCGTTTGGCGTGCCACCGCAGATGTTGGGAATTCCCGGTGATAGTACCTATAGTAATTATAAAGAAGCGCGTAATGCTTTTTGGGAAGAAACGATTTTGCCACTGCTAACTCAATTATTGAGTTCGTTAAATAATTGGATTGTGCCTGAATTTGCAAACCGTGCTGGCACGCTGGAGCTGGTGATTGGCGAAAATTTGGAAGAATAGTCGTTACTTTGTTTCCTGCTCGTATTACTCAACACACAATGAAAGGTCGCTTTGCGAGCTGAATGTTTTAATTATTTGGAGATTTTATGTCAGCTTTATTAGAAACGCAAAAGGCAGTTTATGCTGCTTTAAACGGTGATGCTACGCTTTCTAGCTTGGTGGAAGGAGTATTTAACCATGTGCCACGTGGTACGGCTTATCCTTATGTGGTGATTCAGCGCGGAAGTGCTGAAGAAATTGCAAATATATCTACCCATAAAGAGCAGCTGCGTTTTACATTTGCGATCTATTCGGATGCAGATGGAGCTAAAGAAGGGCTAGATATTGCCGCTGAAATACATCGTATCTTACATCAACAATCCTTAACGCTTGCCACGGGATATATATTAGAAATGCTGCAAGTGAAACAAACTGACGTAAGGCGACTTGCGAGTGGTCAGCTTTGGTTATCGGAAGTGGATATTGTGGCGCGTGTAAGTGTGGAATAAAGCTACAAGCTAAGAGAGACAATCAAATATTCTGAATTATTTCATTCTATTGGGCACGCTGATGACGGTGTGAACCTTTCTGTTTATCTATTATCGAGGTGAAAATGATTAATTATCAACCAAAATACAGTTTAGAAACCGCACCAGTGGCTGAGCCCATAAGCGTGGCAGATGCAAAAACATTCTTGCGGGTGGATGGAAGCGATGAAGATGGCATTATTGGCAATTTGATTACTGCAGTGCGTGTACAAGCTGAGAATTATTTGCGCCGAAGGCTTATCAGCCAAAGTTGGAAAATTGCATTTGATGGCACCGCACCTGCGGCTGTACATTTGCCTTATTTGCCTGCGCAATCAATCACATCAGTTACACTTAAGACACGAGCAGGCGTTGAAACAGTGATGGATAG
>CAYGTX010000023.1:0-13357 GCA_964352935.1 uncultured Rickettsiales bacterium
TTGGTTCATATCACTATCTAGCTATACGCCTTCTTCTCCTGTTACCACGTTTAGGTCCAAGCTTCATTAAGCTTGGACATACGCTCTCTGTAAGACCAGATATTGTGGGTGAAGAAATTGCAAAAGAGCTGACAAGTTTACAAGATAACATCCCTCCTTTTTCAACGAAAAAAGCCATTTCAATTATTGAAAAAGAAACTGGAAAAAAATTAGACTTTCTTTTTTCTGATTTCAATAAAACACCTGTTGCCGCAGCATCCGTTGCACAAGTGCATAAAGCCATCACCATTGATGGAACAACGGTCGCAGTAAAAATTTTAAGACCTGGAATTGTGAAAGCATTTTATAAAGACATCAAAGTTTTTTATATGCTCGCAAGTTGGATTAGCCTTTTCAAAAGAGCAAAACGCTTACGCTTAAAAGAAGTAGTAGAAACATTTGAAACAACGGTCAAACGTGAAACAGATTTACGCATGGAAGCAGCATCTTCTTCACTTCTTTCTGAAAATTGTGCGCACGATAAACACATACATATTCCAAAGGTTTACTGGGCACTTACTACGCAGAAAATAATGACTTCCGAGTGGGTAGAAGGCGTACATATCTTAGACATTGAAGCATTAGAAAAGAACGGCACATCGCGAAAAGAAGTCGCCAGAAAATTAGCCATTAACTTTTTCAACCAAGTATATCGTGATGGATTTTTTCATGCCGATACACATCCAGGAAATTTATTAGTCGATAAAGCTGGACGAATTGTAATGGTAGATTTTGGCATCATGGGTCGCCTTGATGAGGAGACTAGAATCTTCGTTGCAAAAATTTTACATGGATTTTTAGTCGGTGATTATGACGCTGTTTCAAAAGTACATTTTGATGCAGGCTATGTTCCGCGCAATCAAAATAGAGATGAATTTGCGATTGCATGTAGAGCCATTGGTGAACCAATTTTAGGACTACCCGCAAGCCAAGTTTCCATCGCAAAATTATTAGCATTACTTTTCAAAGTTACTGAAGAATTTGAAATGCCTACGCAGCCACAATTGTTACTTCTGCAAAAAACAATGGTACTCGTTGAGGGCATAGGATCTGCACTTTATCCTGAAGTAAATTTATGGCAACTTGCAGAAGATTGGATTCAAGATTGGGCGAAAGAAAACTTATCACCGAAAGCAGAATTAAAACGTAAAACAAAACACATGGCCGACTTATTATTAACCATGCCTGAAACACTAAATAAGTTACAAGAACTTATCGCGCACGAGCACGAAAAAAAAATGGGAGTATCCAAATGAAGTTAATAACTTGGAATATTAATTCCGTTAGATTGCGCATGCCGCTTATTCAGAAATTAACAGAATTAGAATCACCAGATATTATTTGTTTGCAAGAAACAAAAGTAACTGACGAGCAGTTTCCAAAAAAAGCAATTACTGCACTTGGTTATGAGCATATCGCTTTTAGTGGACAAAAGTCATATAATGGCGTGGCTATTCTTTCCAAAATTCCTTTAGCAAATATTCAAGCAAAACCGTTTGCTGGCTCTGAAGACAAACGCCATATTTCAGCTGCACTTCCTGATGGAACTGAAATTCATAATTTTTATGTACCAGCAGGTGGAGATGAACCTGACATCAATATTAATCCTAAGTTTAAATTTAAATTAGAATTTATGGATGAAATGCATCAGTGGTTTTTAAACGAAAAAAAGCAACATGATAAAATGATACTTGTTGGTGATATTAACATCGCACCACATGAGCATGATGTGTGGTCGCACAAGCAATTATTAAAAATCGTCTCACACACACCACCAGAGACCGATCGCATGCACCAGTTACAAGCAGCACGCAATTGGGTTGATGTTGGGCGTCACTTCATTCCCCTTGAGGAAAAGCTCTATAGTTGGTTGAGTTATCGCAATCGTGATTGGAAAACATCTAAGCGTGGACGACGGCTATATAACATATGGGCAACACCAGCACTCAAAGAGAAAATTAACAGCTTTAACATCCTAACCGAAGCTCGCGACTGGGAAAAACCGTCAGACCATGTGCCCGTAATTGCAGAGTTTAAAATAGCTTAATTTTTTGGAAATTGTGATATAATAGATATAAACCTTAAACATCGATATTGTTATGAAAAAGTCGCTCATCTCGTTTTTTGCTATGTTTCTATCATTTTATGCCTTAACAGCAAGTGCAACACCATGTGCGTTGGAAGAAGAAAAGACAGCATTAGATGTTAGAGCCTTACAAACACAGCTGATGGTATCTGCTTTATCATGCGGTAATCAAGAAGAGTACAACGCTTTTATTCAACGTTTTAAAGCGCAATTAGCAAAACATGGTAACAACTTAGAACATTATTTTGACCGTGTTTACAGCGAAGCTGGACAACAAAAGCAAAACAACTTTATTACACGTCTTGCTAACATTTCATCTGAAGTAAGCCTTGATGAGGATGAAGATGTATTTTCCGAAAAAGTCGCCCATTTATTTGACCATGTATTTGATACAAAACCAGCTGAAATTTATAAAGTTGCACGCAGTGCTGGCGCCGATGATTTACATGGAATTTCATCATGCAGGTGACATTTAGTTTTAGTAAAGAAAGTACATAGCTTTGCTGTCTGAAATTTTAATATAAAAAGAGCCGCTTTATTTGAGCGGCTCTTTTTTGTTTCTGCTTAAATTTCTTAATGTCTAAAGTGCCTCGCACCAGTAAACACCATCGCAATTCCATGCTCGTTAGCAGCATTAATTACTTCATCGTCTCTTACTGATCCACCGGGTTGAATGGCGGCAGTTACACCAGCCTTTGCAGCTTCTAATAATCCATCTGCAAATGGAAAGAATGCATCCGATGCGACCACACCACCTTGGGCACGATTCGGATCTTCTTTATCATCAGATGCTTTAATACTCGCAATACGAACAGAGTCAACTCGACTCATTTGTCCTGCACCAATACCAATGGTTGCTCTGTTTTTAGCAAACACAATGGCGTTAGATTTTACATGTTTGCAAACGGTAAAACCAAACAATAAATCATCAAGTTCGGCTTTTGTTGGCTCGCGTTTTGTGACGAGTTTTATATCTTTTTCGGTAATCACTTTTGAATCTGTTTCTTGCACTAAAATACCACCTGCAATTGACTTAAACTGCATCGCTGATGAAATATGTTGTTTAAGTGATGGCGCTTCTAAAACACGTAAATTCTTCTTAGTAGCAAAAAGAGCCTTAGCTTCATCACTGACTTCTGGGGCAATAATCACTTCTACAAACATCTTTGAAATGGCCTGCGCAAGCGCTTCGGTGATGGTTCTATTAAATGCCATAATACCACCAAAGGCACTCACAGGATCACACGCAAGTGCTTTTGTAAATGCATCTTCAATCGTATCAGCCAACGCAATCCCACATGGGTTAGCATGCTTTACAATGACTGCTGCAGGCTGTTCAAAATCTTGAACCATTTGCAATGCAGCATCCGTATCATTAATATTATTATAGCTTAACTCTTTGCCTTGAAATTGCTTAGCAGCACTCAGTCCTTGCTTCTTATCGGTACAATAAAACGCTGCTTCTTGATGAGGGTTTTCACCATAACGTAGTGACTGTTGAAGTGTTGCTGAAATGGTTAAACTTATTGGGAATTTAACACCTTCCTGTTGCATAAACCAATTGCTGATTGCACTATCATACGCTGCTGTTTTTGCATATGCTTTTGCAGCGCAATGTTTTCTGAATGCAAACGATGTTTGACCATCATTTGTTTTTAATTCATTGGTGAGTGTTTCATATTGATCGGGTGAAGTAATAATAGTAACGAAATCATGATTCTTCGCAGCAGAGCGCACCATCGATGGGCCACCAATATCAATATTCTCAATAATGGTGTTTTCATCAGCACCACTTGCTACTGTTTCCTCAAATGGATATAGATTCACAATCACTAAATCTATCGGAGCAATATCATGTTGTTGCATTGCATCTGTATGATTTTTATTGTCGCGTCTGGCAAGTAAACCGCCATGCACTTTTGGATGAAGTGTTTTCACTCTGCCATCCATCATTTCAGGAAAGTGCGTATGATCAGAAATTTCTATCACTTCACAACCAGATTCTTGCAGCAATTTTGCTGTACCGCCTGTGGAAATAATTTCAACATTTAATGCTTTTAAATAAGCCGCCAATTCTTTTAATCCCGACTTGTCAGAAACTGAAATTAAAGCACGTTTTATAGGTTGAAGATGTGCACTTGCATGTAATTCTTTTTGCATCATTTTTATCTCTCCGTTATGCAACTTTATTATCTTGTTCAGGTTTTTTATATTCAGGCACTAATGCTTTCAAAAGTGTAACAACTTTTTTATCATCCCTTATTTTACATGATTCAATAAGGTGATTCAGTTTCTCTATTGTTGAATCATAATCATATTCTTTTGCTTTTGCGCGTTGGATATCTTCATAAAGTGTTGGTGATTTTTCTTCAAAATCATAAAATAATTCTTCGTATAATTTTTCGCCATCACGGATGCCACTGTAGCTAATTTCAATATCATCTTTACCCGACAATTGTATCATTTGTTCAGCAAGATCTTTAATACGGATTGGCTCCCCCATATCTAGTACAAAAATAGGGCTTTTCTCGCCACTTTCTTTTGATGTCAAAGTAGAAGCTTGCAGTACAAGCTCAACAGCCTCTGGAACAGTCATAAAATAACGCGTCATATCTGGATGCGTAACCGTAATTGGCCCACCAGCAGCTAATTGCTTTTGAAATAAAGGTATCACTGATCCAGACGAACCCAACACATTTCCAAATCTTACAGTAGCAAAATCAGTTCTAGCTTTTTTATTAAATGCTCCCACACCCTGAATATAATATTCAGCCACTCGTTTCGTCACACCCATTAGACTAGAAGGATGTACTGCTTTATCTGTAGAAATCATCACCATTTTTTCTGATTTATATTTCAAACAGGCATCGGCAACATTTTTACTTCCTAGCACATTTGTAAGCACTGCCTCGATAACATTATTTTCTACAATTGGAACATGCTTTAATGCCGCAGCATGAAAAACTAATTGTGGTTTTTCTTTTGCAAAAACATTCTCTAATGCTTTTGCATCTCTAACATCCCCAATAATTGCTTGATATTTCAGTTCTGGAAATTGCTCCTTAAGGCACTGCTCAATATTATAGAGATGGAATTCCGACAGCTCATAAAGAACGATAGATGCAGGTTGCAGTTTTGCTAATTGCCTCACTAACTCACTACCGATTGTTCCACCAGCTCCCGTTATTAATATGCGCTTTCCTTCAATAAAAGTTTTACGCCTTCCAACATTGGGAGTCCGTTGTGCACGTCCCAATAAATCTTCAATTGCAATAGCACGTACTTGAACTTCCTCTGTTCCATCTTTTAAATCTGAAAGGCTTGGGAGCTTAGCAAGGTTTAAGCCTAATGCTTCTACTTTACGTAAAAGTTTTCGTATTAATGCACCCTCACCAGCATCTGAAACAACTACACGCGTACGCGCTTTACTTTTTTCTTTTAATTTTGATATTATTTTCTTTAATAGATCACTTGTTCCTAAAACTTGTACACCATGAACTTGGCTGCCTTTGCGTTTCTTATTATCATCAATAATTCCAACCACCTCATACGTAGGGTATATTTTTTGTTTTGTTTCACGTAAAAACAATTCAGCATGAGGGTCTGTACCAACTAACAGAACTGGGATTGCTCTCTTTGATGTATCATTCTTTACAAAAATAAACTTACCTGCAAAGTTATCTTTCAAATTACGATATAAAAAACGTGGTCCACCTAGCATTGCTAGTAGTACAAACCAATTGATAATAATTGCCGAGCGCGGAAAGTGCTCTAAGCGCGTATAAAAAAACAGAGCTATCGTAAAAATTAGGAGAACAATCGTCACCGCCTTGGTGAGTTGAAATAAATCAGATACAGACGCATAACGCCACAATCCACTATAGAGTCGCATAGAAATGAAAACTACAGCTGATATAATGGTAAAAATTATGCCAGCTTGAAGCACGTATGGATAATTAAATGAATAGCCGTCACCTTGGCGTAAATAGAGCGCTATTAGAAAGCTAAGCGCTGCCATGATAAGGTCATGTATTATGGCGATATGTGAACGACGAAGAAACATGCTCATTCTCTTGGATTTATCTCGGTAGTTTCATACCATAATCATCAAAATTGAGCAAGCTATAGAATATTTAACCGCGACAAATCAGCTCATTATTTAACGTCTGCCAAATAATTTTTCAATTTCCGCAAGTGGAAGTTCTACGTAGGTAGGACGCCCATGATTACACTGACCAGAATGTGGTGTAGCTTCCATTTGCCTGAGTAAGGCATTCATTTCATTAATATTTAACCTTCTGCCAGCACGGATACTCCCATGACAAGCCATCGTGCCATACACATGTTCTAACATTTCCTGCAATGATAAAGCCGTTTCCGTTTCAGATAAATCATCTGCAATATTACGAACAAGCCCTTTCACATCAACATCTCCAAGCACTGCTGGCGTTTCTCGAACAACCAGTGCATTCTCACCAAACGCCTCTACTACTAAACCTAAATTTCTTAAGTTGTCTTGGTGGGATAAAACGGTTTGAACCTCTCTTTCAGCAAGTTCAACTACTTCAGGAATAAGTAAAACTTGTGATTTAATGCCACTATCTGCTAATGATTTTTTCATCCGCTCGTAAACCAATCGTTCATGTGCTGCATGCTGATCTACCAACACCAGACCCTTTTGAGTTTGCGCAACAATATATGTTTCGTGAATTTGACATCTTGCAACACCTAGTGGATAATCATCTACGGGCTGATATGTATCATGCCCTGTGTTATTTTTGCTATATTCATAAGAATCACTTTCGCCTACCACACCGCCTTGTTGCAACGCAACATTATCGTAATTAGATCGGCCTGTCGCACTATAAAAATCATTTGTCTCTTCTTGTAGGGAACTATCTTTTGTTTCAGGCGGAGTTGCACTGCCAGGAAAAAGAGGTGCAAATTGCTGTGAAACATACTGGAATGAAGGACGTGGAAATGAAGATATATTCGATATAGCAGGGCGCTGGAAAGAATTAAGTGCTTGAGATGCTACTGTTGTAGCCGCACGATGCCCCGCACTAGACAACACACGCTTTAATGTTCCCACAATAAGGCTACGAATTAAAGTAGCATCACGGAATCTCACCTCTGCTTTTGCGGGATGCACATTCACATCTACATCGTGCCCATCTAATGTTAAAAACAATACAACAACAGGATGACGGTCGCGAGCGAGAAAATCTTGATAGGCAGCACGCACAGTTCCTAGCAACAATTTATCTTTTACTGGTCTTCCATTGACAAATAAAAATTGGTGTTGGTTATTACTGCGATTAAACGTGGGTACGCCAGCAAATCCTCTTAATAATGCACCATCTCTCTCTGCAAAAACTTCTAATGCATTTGCCTCAAACTCTTTACCGCAAATATGAGCAATACGAGTAAGTGATGGTTCGTTTTCTGCAGCATCAAGTACGGCAGATGCATTTAGCATATGTCGCTTTTCTGATGCCAATGAAAAATGCACAGCAGGGTGAGCCATGGCTAATCGCTCTAACATTTCTTGCGCATGCGAAAGTTCTGTTCTATCTGTTTTTAAAAATTTCAAACGAGCTGGAGTTGCATAAAATAAGTCTCGAACTTCAATCACCGTACCCTTAGAGTGTGCTGCAGGACTAAGTTCACTCTTGCTTCCACCCTCAACACTAACAGTCCATGCATTATTTTCTTCAGCATGCTTTGTGGTAATAGTTAAACGGCTTATCGCACCAATAGAAGGAAGCGCCTCACCACGAAATCCCATAAAACGAATATCGAAAAGGTCGTCATCACTTAATTTTGAAGTAGCATGACGCTCAACACATAAGTTGAGATCTGCTTTCCTCATTCCCTTGCCATTATCACTCACACGTATTAGGTTTTTTCCGCCTTCGTGCATCAACACATCAATTTCAGTTGCACCAGCATCAATCGCATTTTCAACAAGTTCTTTTACAACAGAGGCAGGGCGCTCAATTACTTCACCCGCAGCAATACGGTTGATAGTAACAGATGATAAAAGATGAATATCATTCATAAATAACTAGCAGTTTTTTTTATTAAGGTTAAGTATTTCTGAGGTGCGCACTTTGCCCAACTCAACAGCAGGCTGATCGAAAGGATTAACTTTCATGAGTTTACCAATTAAAATAACTTCAAGCATAGTTTGCATCATGAGTGCACCCATCACTTCTTCATTTAGTGTATCAATCTCAATATGCCTAACAGGGCATTTTTTCTTTTGTAGTGTTTCAATGGTTGCTTGTTGTTCAGCACATAAAATATCTGTCAGGGTTTTATCATTAATCATCGAGAAGCATTTTGTTGCTTCAAATTGATTATTAATTTTATAAGAGCCGTTATGATTCTTCTGTGTAATAACATTGATGAATTTATCTTTTGGCCCATCTAAAAAAAGTTGCAATTGGCTATGTTGATCTAAAGGACCAATAGCACGAATAGGCGTTATACCATTACCCTCTTTACCCAAACTCTCTGCCACTATTTGACAATACCATTCGGTGAAATTTTTCAGTTTTGCAATATATGGCAGTATGACTGACAAGTTTACTTTTTGACTAAACAAACAATAATGTAACGCAGCCGCTTGTGCTACCTTGCTTTGATTCTTATTAGTAATAACATCCTCTACTATTGATAATGCGCCCATCCTAATTTTAGCAACATCTAAACCTAAGAAAGCCGAAGGCAATAAACCAACTGTAGTTAAACCAGAATAACGACCACCTATTTCTTTTGGGTGATCTAAAACTTTAGCATTAATTTCATTCGCTAATTTCCTAAAACTATTATCAACAGGGTCTGTAATGAAAAACCAGTGCTGGTTAAATTCTTCTTTTAATTTCTGTTTTGTTAAGTCCAAACAGATAAGGGTCTGCGATAATGTTTCGAGTGTTCCACCAGACTTACTAATGGCTAGAAATGCTGTACGTTCAAAATCAAGTTTACGGATTTTATTTTCAAATATTTCAGGGTCTATTGAGTCTGCCAAAAATATTTTATAATCACTTTCGCTAGATTTAAGCGCACATAATGACTTAGGATTCAAAATTGAACCACCTGTACCAAGCACAACCAACGTATCAAATTTATCACGCATTTGAAGTGATGTGCTTATTATTTCTTCTACATCATCGTTTGTTTTAAGATGCGCTACGAGTGGTAGCTTTGAATTAGTTATTTCACTTATAAATGGCTCTAATAAAGTAAGTATATTATTAAAGTCCGATTTAGTAACCCCTGAGCTTTGAGCACCATCACTGAAACAGTTTTCAATATATTGTGTGTAGTATGACATAGACCATTCATCGTTTAATAAGGCATTCATCCATAGCCTAAATAGCCATGAAATACTAGAGAATTATTCTTTTCTAGTGACAGATCCAGCTGATATGATCGTTACATTATCCGCACTTAACCATCTTTTAGCAACGTCATTTATTTGTGCCAATGTAACAGACTCTACCATCTTGTTTCTTTCATCAAGAAAATTTATACCTAGTTCTTGTTGCTGCATAGCATCAAGAAAAGATGCTAGATAGGTATTCTTTGTCATCTTTAAAGGAAATGAGTTAATAAGATAACTTTTAGCATCTGCAAGTTCTTTTTCGGTAATTCCTTTACTGTAAATTTTCTTATATTCATCCTTTATCGCCTCTATTGTTTTATGCGCTTTCTTCTTTTCAGTAGCTGCAGTACCAATAATTAAACCTGACTTTTCGTTGGTATCATAACTGCTTGAAACTGAATATACCAATCCCTCTTCTTCGCGGACTTTTTGCATCAACCTTGATTCAAACCCACCACCGCCCAAAATATAATTTAAAATATACATAGGGTAGAAATCATCACTTCCTCTTAAAGGAGCAGCACTTGCAAACGCAATAAAAGTTTGCGGCACATTTACCGATACATAAAACACCCCCCCTTCTGAAGAAGGCACTGGCGAATCAACAGCAACAACCTCTCTATTTGATATTTGTGCTAAACTTGAAAAGCTACTATCTAATAAGACAGAGATTTTTTCCACCTCAACGTCACCAACAACACTCACATTAATATTTTCTTTTGTGAAGTGCTCTGTAACAAAATGCAATAAATCCTTTCGCTCTATTAGATCAAGCGATTCTATTGTTCCTTCACGAGCTCGTGCGTAAGGGTGGTTTCCATAAAATTTATTACGTAACTTTTCCAACGCTAAATAACTTGGTTTTTGTTGCTGCTTAGTTATCGCAACTTTAAGCTGCTCCTTCACTCGTTCAATTGATTCAGGAGAAAAATGCGGTTGTGTTAACGCTACTTCCATAAGCTTAATTGCTTGAGTAATATGTTCTGATAATGTTTTTAAAGAGACGTAAAAGTAATCCTCATCAACCCAGAAATCGATGTCAGTAGCAATTGCTTCTAGTTCACTATGAAATGTAAACTCGTCATAATCACCCGCGCCTTCATTTAACAACAGTGCTACCAAGTTTGCTAAACCAGTTTTATTATTTGGGTCATATGCAGAGCCTGAATGTGGAAAAGATATTTTAACTGACACAATGGGTAAATAATGATCTTCAAGCAACCAGAAATTAACACCCTGAGCAGTAGTTAACGACTGAATTTTATCGGATGACTTCAGTGCTTGATCTGCAATATTAAAATATAGTATCGCTGAAAAGAATATAAATATAGCAACGATATAAGTTGTCTTTTTAGTGCGCTTCATCATCACTCCCAATTACTTCTTTTGGCAACAATAAGCCTGTAATTGCTTCTTCATTTTTTAGAACTTTCTGTGCTGCTAATTTTATTTGCATTGGAGTAACCGAGCGAATATTTTCTTCCCAATTTTGGACGTAAGTTCCATCTAGACCAATAGAATATAAAACACCAAATATATTAGCCATTGTTGTGAAGTCTTCTTGTGCATATATCACTTGCGCTGAAAATAATTGCTTTGCTCGCTCAACATCACTTTCTGAAAAATCACTTTGTTTTACTTGCTCAATCAATGCTTCAATTTCTTTTTCTAATGTCTCTACTTTAACCCCACTTGCTGGGGTTGCTGAAATAGAAAATATTGCAGGGCCAATTGATAAATCGTTATACGATGCGTTAACAGAAGTGGCTATTTCTTTTTCCACTACCAAGCTTTTATAAAACACACTTGTACGAGATTCGCCCAATAAAAAAGAAAGCAATGTTAATGCATAGCATTGCTGACAATCACCACTATATTGCGGCGCAACATAGTAGCGTAGCCACTGTGGCTTTTTTACTCTTTCATCTTGGTGTGTAATAGTTTTAGCTTTTACCTCGTTAACATTAAATGTAATATTGCGCTTATCAATTTCACTTACACTCAAACTGCCATAATGTTCTTTTGCTAAAGGTTTTAATTCGTCCAGCGATATATCACCCACCACAACAAGCACTGCATTATTGGGTGCATAATATTTTGCATAAAACGCCTGCGCGTCTTCTTTGGTTACAGACTTAATATCCTCTTGCGAACCAATTACTGCGCGTCCATATTCATGATCCCTAAAAAGATTTACATTCATTTCTTCAGCAAGTACTGCAAGTGGGTTATTTTCAATTCGGCTTCTACGCTCTTCAAGAACAACGAGTTTTTCTGTTTCTAATTGTTCATCATTTAAGATGAGGTTTTTCATTCTATCCGCTTCCTTTTTCATTACCATTGGCAACTTGTCGCGTGATATATTTTGGTAATAACCTGTATAGTCATAGTGAGTAAAAGCATTATCATTACCACCTGCTTTTGCGACCTCACTCGAGAACTCTCCAGACTTCATATTTTTGGTAGCCTTAAACATTAAATGCTCAAACAAATGTGCTAAACCTGTTTTTCCTTTCACTTCATCCGCGGCACCAACTTTATACCACACCATATGCGATACTGCTGGCACTTTATGGTTAGGTACCAGCACCACTTGCATGCCATTACTTAATTTAAAATCGTGATAAACAATTTCGTTTGCCTGAATATTAAATGGACAAGCCAAAATTAATACCATCAAACAAATGGATAAAAAGTAAATGTAATAACTGCTATTCACTTTCTTCAAGAAACAACTCCTGCTAATAGGTAACAATGACGAATTACCTTAAATAGAATAAAGGCAAAACAATGAATATAGAAAATATTTGGATCTTAGTAATTAAAGATTTTACCTAGCAGGCCAGTGTCTTTCTTTTCACGCACACTTGCTTCGTCTCCAGTTATCTTCTCACCCGATTGCTGCGCTTCAGAAATGCGTTTCTTTTCTTCTATAGCATTCAACTCTGGCGCAGCAGCATCATCTTTGAAATTAAAAAGTTTGGAGAAGAATCCTTCTTCCTCTACTTCAACTGTCTTTAATCGCTCTTCTTCTTTTAGTAAGTCTCTAATGTTTGGATCCGCTTTTTGTACGCCCGCATTTGAAAGCAAAACCTCTTCGCCTTTTGATTTATTTGAATCCATTTTATTTACTGGATTCATTTCATTAGATGCAGGCTCTAGCGACTTAAAAAGAGCGGCCTCAGCTTGCTTATCAAGCTCTTGAGATTGTGGCCGCTTCGCACCTGGCACAGGCTTTATAAGACGAAAATCAGGTGGCACACTAAGTGGCTGGTTTGAAACCACCTTAAACTCATCTGGCGCCTGCTTACCAAGCCCAAGTGTTTTTTTTACATTGCCACTACATGCAGTAAGTGACACAGAAATAGCTATTGGAAGAATCAAAGCTTTTACGATATTCATATCAGCTTCCTTTATTTGTATCTTTTGTTGTTGCCGGAATAAATATTAACACTGCAACGCCCATAAAAATAGTACTATCTGCAACGTTAAATGCTGGCCAGTGATATCCGTATGCATGAAAATCTAGAAAGTCCATCACACCACCAATAAGCACTCTATCAATAATGTTACCTATAGCGCCGCCTATAATAAAACTATAGGCATAGGCATGCCATTTATTCTTTTCTTTGAATAAGAAATAGCACAATACTGCAACGATAGCTAATGCCAAAAGCGAAAAAATCAAATGGCTATTCTCTAAACTTCCTCCCATGCCAAAGCTCACACCCGTATTGTAAACTTTAACTAAATTAAAGAAAGGCAACACTTCTATTGTGCCATCGTTTTCATCAACCAATGCAAAGAAACCATATTTAGTTAACTGATCTATTAAAACC
>CAYGTX010000024.1:0-13350 GCA_964352935.1 uncultured Rickettsiales bacterium
ATTTTAAACAAAGCGCTGGATGCAAAACTAAGAGAATTAGGGCTAGAAGAGAAAGATTTAACGCTTATTGGCTTCTCGCAGGGCACGATGCTTTCGCTGCATGTGGCACTAAGACGTGAAAAGCCAATGGCGGGTGTGCTGGGATTTTCGGGTGCATTGATGGGTGAAAAGTTACTGGAAAGCGAGCTGAAATCGATGCCTGAACTTTGCCTTGTACATGGCGAGCAAGACGAGGTAGTGCCATATGAAGCATTCCAACAAGCGATGAAAGCCTTGCAAACACGCGGCTTGATGGTGAATGGCTATTCACGCGAAGATTTAGGGCATGGAATAGACCCTGCCGGTATGCAAATTGGCTGTGCGTTCTTAAGACGTGTGTATGGTTTGGATGCCGAAGAAAAACGCGCTTAACGTTTGAAGCGGTTTTAAATAAAAAAGCTCCCGAAAGTGGGAGCTTTTTTTGTTTGTCTGATGCGTAAATATTATTTACGACGTAAGAATGCAGGAATATCAAGCAAATCTTCTTGAATAGAGTTGCTGCTACGCTTAGCGCTGCTGGTAGATTCTTCGGCCATGGCTAGTTCTTCTTCAGCCTGCTCTTCTTCTTTTTTCTCGCTTTTGAGTGAGCGTGCCATACGTGCCATTTTACTGAAAAAGCCGCTGCTGCGCTCTTTGGGTGCTTCGTCTTCCTCTTCTTGCTCTGTTGCAGTAATTTCCGCTTCTGATGCTTGTCTTGATGAAGCTACACCGATGCTCTCGCGCTCAAATGATTCTGGCTCAACTGCTGCTGCCGCGATAAAGATGCGCTCGCCATCTGTTTCAGGTTCGCTTACGGCTTCGTTATTGCTGCCTTGCTCGTTAGCGGCATATTCTTGGTTTAGCTTATCAATGGTATCTTGATACGAATTGGCTTTCTCGTCCGCTTTCAAGCTTTCTGTTAGTTCTTCTTTGAGTTTTGAAAAGGCATCATCGTTACTTTTTGATGCAGCCTGCGCTTTCTCAGATTCTGCTTTGGCTTGTTCAGCTTGGCTTTGAGATGCAGCATTGGCTGCTTCTTCTTCCGCCACTTTTGAGGCAGCATTGGCTGCTACTGAATTGGTGAAAGGAGTATTTTCTGCATTGGCGGCATCAATCCCTGTTGCAACAACAGATACACGGATTTTACCTTCTAATGTTTCATTAAAGGTTGAGCCAAAAATGATGTTTGCTTCTGGATCTACTTCCTCACGGATGCGGTTAGCTGCTTCATCTACTTCAAATAGCGTGAGGTCAGAGCCACCCGTGATGCTGATAAGCACACCGCGCGCACCACGCATAGAGGTGTTATCAAGCAATGGGTTAGAAATAGCCGCTTCGGCTGCTTCAATGGCGCGGTTTTCACCTTCTGCTTCGCCTGTACCCATCATGGCTTTGCCCATTTCAAGCATGACTGCGCGAACATCGGCAAAATCGAGGTTGATAAGACCCGGCATCATCATCAAATCAGTCACACTACGAATACCCGCATGAAGCACATCATCCGCCATACGAAATGCATCGGCAAAGGTAGTGTTTTCATTCGCAATGCGGAATAGATTTTGGTTAGGGATAACAATGAGAGTATCCACATGCTGTTGCAGCTCTTTTAAGCCTGCTTCAGCCATGCGCATACGACGCGCACCTTCAAACTGGAAAGGCTTCGTCACCACACCAATGGTTAGAATGTCCATCTCACGTGCGGTTTTAGCAATGACAGGTGCTGCACCTGTGCCTGTTCCACCCCCCATACCTGCGGTGATAAAGCACATATTGGCATCTTTTAAATGTTCTTTGATTTCTTCAAGTGCTTCATCCGCTGACTTTGCGCCCACTTCTGGGGTTGCACCTGCACCCAAACCTTTGGTGGTTTGCTCACCTAGTTGAATTTTTTTATCTGCGAGTGCATGATCAAGCGCTTGCGCATCGGTATTCGCTACCACAAACTCAACGCCTTCAAGCTTAGAGTTAATCATATTATTTACTGCGTTTCCGCCTGCACCACCTACGCCAAAGACTGCAATTTTAGGGCGTAAAATTCCCTTTTCAGGAAGGTTCAAGTTCAGGCTCATATGATTACTCCGATAGCAAGGTATTTAGTTGGTATGATTTAGCGATAACACTATATATGGTTTTAGCACTATTTGTTGCGCTTTTCCAACTGTTATTTCTCTGAAAGGTACGTTTTTTTGTATGACGAATTCGGATTTGTAATAATCGTGTAACATTGAGTTGTTATGATTAGATTATCAGCTACTGGAGGTAACACAAATGATAAATGCAGATATATATAAAACAGCGCACGCACTACTTGCTAAACATGGCGACACATTAATTGAAGCGCTTGATGAAAAAATGAAAATTTATGGCGAGGGCGCCGATCAAGAAGCCATCGCAATTTTAGGAAACATCCGCACTGCAGCCGAACAATTGATGATGCGCGGTATGACATCAAACATGGTGCATTAAAAAGAATATACAATTGAAGTAAAAACTGAAAAAGCTCGCTTGTTACACGGCGAGCTTTTTTTTTGTAAACTCACAAAATTAACACATTGCGTTTACTATCATTATAGGTAAATTAAATTGTAAATTTAGCACTACATCCCCGGATAGCGAGGGCCACCACTGCCTTCAGGTGTCTTCCATTTGATGTTCTGCGTTGGGTCTTTGATATCGCATGTCTTGCAGTGGACGCAGTTTTGCGCGTTGATTTGTAAGCGCTCATTACCATTTTCTTCCACATATTCATAGACACCTGCGGGGCAGTAATATTGCTCGGGCCCGCCATATTCTGCCAAATTGATAGTGGTGGGTATTGAAGGGTCTTTCAGCGTTAAATGGCAAGGTTGGTCTTCTTCGTGATTCGTGTTTGAAAGTTGTACTGAGGTGAGGCGATCAAAGGTAAGCACGCCATCTGGTTTTGGATAGTCTATCTTTTTGCAGTCAGAAGCTTTTTTGAGTTGCTTATGGTCAGCATGGTGATGGAACGTCCATGGTGCTTTTCCGCGCAAGAGAACTGTATCGAGTGCTGAATATAGCAAGCCGCGCCATAAGCCAAAACAGAAGGCAGGGCGGATGTTGCGGACTTTGTGCAACTCTTCATAAATCCATGATTTTTTAAGGTTTTCTTCGTAAGCATGAATAGCATCAGCATCGCCATCAATCGTAGCGATGGCGGCTTCTGCTGCCAGCATACCAGATTTCATGGCGGTGTGTGTGCCTTTGATTTTTGGTACGTTTAAGAAGCCTGCGCTACAACCAATCAACGCGCCACCATTAAAGGTGAGTTTAGGAATAGATTGATAGCCACCCTCATTCAACGCGCGTGCGCCATACGAAATACGTTTTGCACCTTCAAATAACGGTTTGATTTTAGGATGCGTTTTAAAACGTTGCAGTTCTTGATATGGGCTCAGTGTCGGGTTTTGATAGTCTAACCCAACCACATAGCCGATTGCGACTTGGTTGTTTTCAAGGTGATAGATGAATGAACCACCATAGGTGCTGTTATCCATTGGCCAGCCAACACTGTGAGTGATTTTACCTTGCTGGTGATGTTCTGGCTTTACTTCCCACAATTCTTTTACGCCTAAACCATAAGTTTGTGGGTCTGCATTTTCACGCAAGCCAAATTTAGCAATGAGTTGCTCAGACAGTGAACCGCGGCAGCCTTCTGCAAAAAGCGTGACAGGGGCGTGAAGTTCTACCCCTTGTTGGTAAGAGGCTTTCTTTTCGCCTTCTTTGCTTATGCCCATATCGCCAGTGGCGATGCCAATGACTTTATCGCCATCAAATAACACTTCGCTTGCGGCAAAGCCAGGGAAAATTTCCACACCAAGTTCCATAGCTTGATCTGCCAGCCAACGTGTGAAGTTGCCTAGTGAAATGATGTAGTTACCATGGTTTTGCATTTGAGGTGGGGTAGGAAGTTTAAAGCCACCTTTTTTAGTTAAAAACAAGAATTCGTCTTTCTCAGCGGGAGTGTTTAAAGGTGCGCCTTTCTCTTTCCAATCGGGAATAAGTTCGTTTAATGCGCGAGGCTCTAACACAGCGCCAGAAAGAATATGCGCGCCCACTTCTGCACCTTTTTCAACGATACAGACGGTTTTTTCAGGTTGGAGTTGTTTAAAACGAATGGCTGCTGCTAAACCAGAAGGGCCAGCACCCACAATTACTAAATCAAACGGCATTGCATCGCGTTGCTCAGTCACTCTCACTACTCCAAATTTCGTCAATATTCCTCTCTAAGAATCATTATTTTAGGAGATTAAGTGCATAATGTCATCAGCAATCCTACAAAAAATAATTTTTTAAGTTGTTGTTGACAAACTTTTTTGGTGAATGGAGTGGGGTAATAACAATTCTAGGTTGTAATTGTGCTTAAGTAGTGTTAATGGTTGTGCAGGTGCAACTTATTGGTGTTTATTGTGAAGGCGTTGCTTTTTATACTAGTAATCATTATCTCGCCCATCATATTATTATATGGCATGGCGCATTTCTTTGTGAGCTTAAATCGCCACTAGTATTTTTTCTTCATCATTCATCAAATTTTATACTCTCTTATCTTGCAATCATTTTGTCCCTCGATATACTTGTTTTGTGCATAAAGCTGAATGAAGTTTGTGTGATTTACCATGTATATTTTCAGGAAATTTGGAATGAGGAAAGGTATGTTCTTACGCCACTCTATTAAGTTGTTAACATTAAGTGCGTTTGTTGTGATTTCTCTTGCAGAAATGAAGCCAGTTTTAGCCCAAGAAACGGCAGGTGAGGCAAAAAAACATCTAGTTAGTAAACAAGCGCATGAAGCTGATTTTCAAAAGTGGGTAGCAGCCTTTAAACAGCGCGCAATAGAAAAACATAATCTATCAACTGCATTTTTAGATAAAGCCTTTGAAGGGGTTGTATTCAAAGAGCGGGTGATTGAGCTTGATAAGGGGCAGCCTTATACCAAAATGACATTTGTGCAATATCGTGAGCGTGTAGTGCCTGATTCTCGGGTGAAAACAGCGCAACAGAAATATAGAGAAAATAAAAAACTACTAGATGCTGTAGGAAAAAAATATGGCGTTCAGCCGCGTTTTATCGTTGCGTTGTGGGGAATTGAAAGTAACTTTGGTCAAAACATGGGCGGCTTTAACATCATTGAGTCACTCGCCACGCTTGCTTATGAAGGCAGACGTGCAGAGTTTTTTGAAAAAGAATTGGTGCATGCGTTAAATATTGTCAATCATGGTGATGTAACGATTCAAGACATGAAAGGCTCATGGGCGGGTGCGATGGGGCAAACCCAATTTATGCCATCTAGCTATGCCGAACTAGCGGTGGATTATGATGGCGATGGAAAACGCGATATTTGGGGCACCAAAGCAGATGCATTTGCCTCTATTGCTAATTATCTTTCTAAGCGCGGGTGGGATGATAGCACCACTTGGGGTAGAGAAGTAACCTTACCAAATGGTTTTAATGAAGCCGATTTAGGCAGAAAAGTGAAAAAAACCATAGCTCAGTGGCATAAAATCGGTGTAAGAAAGGCAAATGGTAACAAATTGCCGCTTTCACGAGGTGATTTAGAAGCATCCATTGTTGCTCCTGATGATGATAAAGCACCTTATTATATCGTCTATGGCAATTATAATGTTATTATGAACTGGAACCGTTCTACCTATTTTGCAACGGCTGTTGGTTTACTTTCTGATGCAATTGGGAATATGTAAATGAAATTACCTCACTCTTTATTATCACTCATTTTTATATCAACAGTGATTAGTGCTTGTAGCATGACAAGCAAACCTCCTGTCTTTAGTGAAGATAGGCATGTGGGTGTATATAAAGTTGGTCAACCGTATCAAATTGATGGTACGTGGTATACGCCTGAAATAGATGAAGACTATGAAGAATCGGGTGTAGCTTCATGGTATGGGCCGGGCTTTCATAAAAAACTTACTGCCAACGGCGATAAGTTTGATCAACACGCACTGACGGCGGCACACCGCACCTTACCAATGCCAAGTATGGTGAGAGTGACAAATGAAGAAAATGGTAGATCGCTTGTTGTGATGGTGAATGATCGTGGTCCATTTAGTAAGGGGCGCATTATTGACCTTTCGGAACGTGCAGCAGATATTCTAGATTTTAAAAAGAAAGGCATTGCTAATGTGAAAGTGAAGTTTTTGCCAGGGCAAACACGTCGCCTTTTAGCGCAGCTTGATGTGCCAGAGGGAGAAGGTAATCCTTTTGCTACAGCGGATGCAGATTTTGGAATGCAAGCATATGAATCTAAAGCGGAAGTGGTGAATAATGGTTTAGATTTACCATTACCACCAAACTTTAATATTACATCAACAGCAAGTAATGCATCACCCAATTTTGAAGCAACTGCAATGACGGATAATGATGCGCCAATTGGAATTTCTCCTGAATTTGACCGTGTAGAATCTGCTGTGCCAGAAAATGTTATGGCTGGTAGAATAGGCATTCCTGAGAATGCGCTTGGCGAGCCAGCATGGCAACCTGAAATCATGACAAAAGAAGTTGAAATGGCAGAAACAAATCAGATTTTACCAAGCCAGCTAGCGCCTAATGATGCATTGGAAGCTGTACAAGAGCAAGATGTAGATGATGTAGAGGCAACGGTGATTATACCTGATGATAAAATATTACTCAGTAAAGATGATCCGCGCTTTGTAGAAGAGATTTACTATATTCAAGTGGGATCATATGGCGTAGAAGATAACGCCATGCGTGCTAAAAACACGCTTTTACCACTGGGTGAGAAAGTGGATGTAGCTGCGATTAGCACTGCAAGTGGAAGTATCTCACGCGTGCAACTGGGGCCTATATTTAAAGAAGATCGCGCAAAGCAATTGCTTAAAGCGGTGACTACTATGGGCTATCCAGATGCAATTATTGTGAATAAATAGTTGCTTTTAAAAGTAACCAAAGCAGTGTTGCTTTCTTCTATTCTTTGGGATAAAACCTACAATATTAAAATATTAAAGATTAAATTTAAAAGAGAGACCCATGTTTAGACGTAGCGTCCATTTTGTTCTATTTGCCATTATTACGGTTAGTTTTCCTTTCACATCACAAGCAGAAATACAAACGAATGCAAGCCATGCTATCATCATGGATAGTGAAACGCAGGAAGTACTGTTTAGCCATAATTCGCAAGCGCGTATGGTGCCTTCTTCGATGACAAAAATCATGACATTATACATGCTATTTGAGCGCTTAAATGCTGGTGTTTTTACGTTGGAAGACACCTTACATGTAAGTGAGAAAGCATGGCGCATGGGTGGTTCTAAAATGTTTGTGAGAGTGGACACGAATGTTGTTATTGAAGATTTGATTCGAGGTATCGTTGTACAATCGGGAAATGATGCATGTGTTGTTGTAGCGGAAGCCATAGCAGGGAGTGAAGAAGCCTTTGCAGAACGTATGAATGAAAAAGCCAAAGAACTAGGTATGCTAAACACGCATTTTGTGAATGCTACAGGCTGGCCTGATGATAATCACTATACTACCGCTTACGATTTATCGCTCTTATCTGCACGCTTGATTAAAGATTTTCCGCAATATTATCATTATTTTAATGAAAAAAGTTATACCTATAACAATATCCGTCAATCAAATCGTAACTTATTACTTTGGCGTGCTAGCTCCAATGTTGATGGGTTGAAAACAGGTCATACAGAAGCGGGTGGCTATGGTATCGTGGTTTCGGGGCGTGAAGATGGCCGTCGTATGATTGTGGTTGTGAATGGCATGGAAAGCACCAAGTTACGCGCTGATGAAGCAGAGCGCTTGCTTTCATATGGTTTTCGTTACTTTGAAACAGTTACACTCGCTAACGTAGGTCAGGTGGTTGGTTCAGCCGACGTTTGGCAAGGTGTGAGCGAGCAAGTAGAGCTGAAAGTTAAGGATAAAATTGAGTTGACCTTACCTAAGCTTGGTCAAGAAAAAACAAAGATTTCATTACATTATAACACCCCATTGATTGCACCAATTCAAGCGGATCAACAAGTAGGTGAAATACATGTGATAGCGCCAGGGCAAGAAATGGTGAAGAAAGTTCCGCTTTATACTGCGTCAGCGATAGAACGTAAGGGTATATTCGGGCGTTTTGTTGATGGTTTGGTTGGAAATTAAACCAAAAATATCACAGCAAGATAGAAGCTAATAGAGCCTAGAAAAGAAGGTAAAATTAACTTTTTTAATGGAATGCCAGACCAACCTGCAAATATAGCGCACCCTTGAGCAAAAAACGGAATAAATGAAGCGGCTAATAACGTCCAGTGACCATAATTATTCCATGTGTCCTTAAGCTGTTGTGCTTTTGTTTTCTTTGTTTTTAAGCGGCTATTTAGCTTCTCATCTTTTTCGGCAATAGACGTTTTTGTAATCGATATAGCGATTTTACCCACACACCAATTGCCTGCTACCCCTAACATGACGGCTGTCGTTGCAATAACGCTTGCAGCGAAAAGAGGATAGTGTTCAGGAAATATAGTCATCACTGTTAAAACATAAGCATTATGCATCGGAACAATGAGTGAACCAATTAAACTATCAAACCATAAGAGTGATAGTGCTTCATTCAAGGGCATAATATAGCGCTCTTTTTAGTGTTTACGATTAACGATATGTTTAGCAATCTCGCGCAATAAATCGGCGCGTTTACCAAATACTTCTAGATGGCTGATGGCTTGTTCGCATAGTAAACGAGATTGCTCTTTTGCCTTTTCCATACCCATTGCACTAACAAATGTAGGCTTTTCACTGGATTTATCATTACGCTCGCTTGCTGTGTCAGCATCTGATTCTGCATCTAGAATATCGTCTGTAATTTGAAAGGCTAAACCAATATCATGCGCATAGGCACGAAGTTTATTGCGTAAATTTGGAGCCGCATTACCAAGAATAGCGCCTACTTCACATGATACAGCAAAAAGTTCGCCTGTTTTTAAACGCTGTAAATGGATGATTTGGTTAATGCTCATATCTTTCTTATTGTCAGCCAATATATCAATCATTTGACCGCCAACCATACCGCAAGGGCCTGATGCTTTTGCAATGGTGCGTATGAGTTCGCAACGAACACTATGGCTACTATGAGTGCTTCTATCTGCAAGCACTTCAAAGGCGTAGGTGAGCAGCGCATCGCCTGCTAGGATCGCGGTTGCTTCATCAAATTTCTTATGACAGCTAGGTTGACCACGTCGTTCATCGTCATCATCCATGGCAGGTAAATCATCATGAATCAGTGAGTAGCTGTGAATAAATTCGATAGCTGCTGCTGCTTGTAGGGCGGATGATTTGCTTACACCAAAAAGGCTTGCAGTTGTCACCGTTAAGAATGGGCGAAGGCGCTTACCACCTGAAAGAGTTGCATAGCGCATTGCTTCTGCTAGTCGTCCTTCACGTTGGCTTGATGGATCTGGCAGTAAGTCATCCATCTTTTCTTGTAATAATTCGGCGATTTCTTCTAATGACTTATCGAGTGCTACCATATGCCTGCTGACCTTTGCTTTTTAAGTGATGCATTATTTTTACATGTTTTTAGACAAATAAAAAAGGGTAAATCAATAATGACTTACCCTTTTTTGAATATTTGTTACAGCTGCTGTGATTTAGATCATGCCGCGTTCGCGGAAATAACGCTCAGCACCGCGATGAAGTGGTGCGGTATTACCTTCACGTACTAAATTTTCAGCCTCTAACTCACCAAATACTGGGTGAAGACGCTTGAAGTTATCAAAATTATCAAATACAGCTTTTACAATTTCATATGCCACATTGTCATCTAAATCTGACGATGTCACGAATGTTGCTTTTACACCAAAGGTTTGGATATCCTTTGGCGAACCTGCATACATTCCACCAGGAATAATGGTATATGCATAGTAAGGGTGCTGTTCAACAAGCTTATCAATTTCAGGCCCAGCAACAGGAACGATCACAACATCACACGAGGTTGCTACTTCTTGTACCGCACCGTTTGGATGACCAGCATTGTAAATCATTGCATCGATTTTATTATCACAAAGTGCCTGTGGTTGATCTTGGCCTTTGAGTTCAGCTGCTAAGCGGAAGCTATCACGCTTCCAGCCTTTTGCAGCCATCACCACTTCCATAGTAGCGCGGTTTCCTGAGTCTGGATCACCAATATTCACGCGCTTGCCTTCTAGGTCGTCCAAGCTTTTAATGTTTGCATCCGCTCGTGCCACAATGGTAAATGCTTCGGTGTGAAGTGAGAAAAGTGAGCGCAAATCTTTGAAAGGCTCTTTATTTTCAAAATAAGGGCTTGTTGCGTTATAGGCATTATATTGCCAGTCAGATTGAGCCACCGCTAAATCTAGGTTTTTCTCACGAAGTTCATTTAGGTTGTAGACTGAACCATTGGTAGATTCTACCGAACAACGAATGCCGTGATCCTTACGTCCACGGTTAACTAAACGGCAAATCGCGCCGCCCGCTGGGTAGTAAACACCTGTAATACCACCTGTACCAATAGTAATAAACTTATCTGCTGCTTGGGAAGTCGTTGGCACTGAAATAATAAGTGTTGCGAATGCAACAATAGCCATTGCAAATGCTCGGTTTATATTAAATAACGTCATGGTTTATCCTCTTTGTGCGTCTCGTCTGTTACCGTATAACCCCAAATTGCTAGCATATAAATAGACTAAAGACAAGGGGTTATAATTTATTGCCCAGCTGGAAGCGCGCTTATGGTTGTATCGAAGGCTTTTTTGAATTTAGTGATAATTTCATCTACGTGGCTATCATCCATGATAAATGGTGGTGAGAACATCACGTGGTCGCCATTTTTTCCATCCACAGAGCCACCCATTGGGTAGCACATTAAGCCTTCTGCTAAGGCGTTTGCTTTTAGTTTAGCATTCACTTTGAATGATGGATTGAATGGATTTTTGGTGGCTTTATCTTTAACAATTTCTAAACCTTGGAATAATCCACGTCCGCGAATATTACCAACGAATGGATGGTCGCCAAATGTTTCTTCGAGTGCGGCGCGTAATTTTGCACCTTTATCATTGACTTTTGCGATTAAGTTTTCTGATTGAATGGTTTTTTGCACTGCAAGTGCTGCTGCACATGCCATGGCATGCCCTAAATAGGTATGTCCATGTTGGAAGAAACCACTTCCATTGGTGATGGTGTTGAAGATTTCTGATGAAACCATCATTGCGCCAATTGGCTGATAGCCAGCGCCCAAGCCCTTTGCAATGGTAAGAATGTCGGGCACAATGCCTTCATATTCATAGGCAAACAAGTTGCCAGTACGCCCCATACCGCACATCACTTCATCAAGAATAAGAAGTACGCCATATTTATCGCAAATTTCACGGATGCGTTTATAATAGCCTTCTACTGCTGGCACGCAGCCAATGGTAGCGCCAACTACTGGCTCGGCGATGAAGGCTGCCACTTTATCTTCACCCAGTTGTTTGATTTTATCTTCAAGTTCGTTCGCAACACGTTGACCAAAATCGTAAGTTGATTCGCCTTCGAGTGCGTTGCGATATTCATAGCATGCTGAGATATGATGCATCTCTACCAATAATGGTTCAAACTGAGCGCGACGCCACTTGTTACCACCTGCTGAAAGCGCGCCTAATGTATTGCCATGATAGCTGTGCCAGCGTGCAATGACATAGCGACGCTCAGGCTCGCCTTTTTCAAGATAATATTGGCGTGCTAGCTTGATGGAAGCTTCTACGGCTTCTGAGCCACCAGAGACAAAATAAACGCGGTCTAATGTGTTGCCCGGAGCATTATCGACCAGCCATTGTGCTAGTTCTTCCATTGGCTCGGTGGTGAAAAAGCCGCTATGTGCATAGGCTAGCTTATTCATTTGCTCGGTAATCGCAGCACGAACCGCAGGGTGAGAGTGACCAAGACATGAAACTGCCGCACCCGATGAGCCATCAAAATAACGTTTGCCGTCTTTATCGATGATGTAAACGCCATCGCCTTTAACAGCAGTAGGATAGTTTGTGTGATTGTGGCGGTGAAACACATGGCCAGACTGGGCTTTGGTGTTTTGGGTGGCATAGGTTTTTGCTGCAGTATTTTGCGCCATGGTGCGAATCTCTCCGAAATATTAATATGTTAGTGCTGGATGCAGGCAGAAAACCAGACCATTCAGCACAAAACCGTAAAAGATTATAGAGGCTTTGGCTAAATGGTCTAGTGGAAAAATTTATTAGTATTCTATAAAAATTACTTCAATATGAGACAGTTAGAAAATCTCGGGTGACAGATTTTGTTTCTCATGTTACAAAAGAGGGCATGGAAAAGAAAAGGTCATTATTATTGCTTAAGCTGGTGCTTTTGTTTGCTGCTGTGTTAGCGGCGACTGGGTGTCAAACACGTTTGCAGCAACTCCAGCATGCCAAACCTTCGGGCAATGAGTATACAATTGCGCTGGCGCAGGAATATCTCGCCTTTGCGGAATCGGAAGCGGATCAATATGACTGGATAGACTCCTACCATTTTGCATTAAAGGGCTTAAGAGCAGCAGCGGGTGAAGCCGTGATGCCTGATGCCGTGTCTGAGTGGGATATTAAACCTGAAATTCAATTGGCCGTCTTGCAAGCCAGAGGCTATTTGATTGATGTGGTGGAAAGCCGTCTTGTAGAAAGCAAAGGCGCTGAAGTGGCGCGTGCGCAAGTGCTGTTTGATTGTTGGTTAGAACAACAAGAAGAAGGCTGGCAAGATGAAGACATCAGAGGCTGTAGAGAAGGTTTCTATGACGAGCTAGACGTGCTTTATGCTGAGCTGTATCCCAAAGCAGTGATTGAAGAGCGCGTGATTAGTAAGGTGAAAACCAAACCGGGTGAAGCGCCAGGGCCATATCGTATTTTCTTTGGGTTTAATCAAGCTAAATTAGATGCAAATGCCAAGGAAGTGGTGAATAAAGCCGTGGCTGATTTAAGGCAATTGCCAAGCTTTACCATCATGCTAAATGGTTATGCTGATAAAACAGGAAATGCTGAATATAATATGCAGCTTTCCAAAAAACGCGCTATGGCAGTGAAAAAAGCTTTGGTGAGCGCGGGTGTAGATGAAGATACAGTGCTTATTTTTGCTTTTGGCGAGGCGGCACCTGCAAATCATAAAAAGAATACAAAACGCGACCATCGCGTGGTTGAGATTATTGTTCAATTCAACGAATAATTTGCGAGTAATTTGCGTTGTTAAGCTTGCTCTTTAACGTTTCAAAAGTTTTCTCTTGTTAAGTTTTCCCTAACTTTTTTGTGTAGATTTTACGAAATCTCCCACTATTGATGTGTTTCGATAGATATT
>CAYGTX010000025.1:0-13206 GCA_964352935.1 uncultured Rickettsiales bacterium
GTAGGTGAGGTGTTTCTTGACCATGTAGTGCCACAATCTCAATACAGCTTGCTAACATCTGATGATAAAAAATGGTTCATCGGGAAATATGGATTTATACTTAGCGAAGCAAAACCTTTACCTTTTCAACCATGTAAAGGAAAGTTGGGGTTTTTCACTCCAATGGCTAGTGAGAAATGACCAGCAAAGTAACCTGCTAACGACATCAATGTCGTGAGCAAAATATGGGTGGTAGTGCGCAAGTAAGTTGGCGTATGGCTTGTAGCTCTATTAGCTCCTAGGAGAGCCATTAAGAGGGGTTAAGCGTCCTCACACCACCCACCAATTTAAATAAGGATTATAAATATGACTAAAAAAGAAAACCCAATAAAAACACAAGATGACGTTACCGCTGCTTTAAAAGGCTTAAAGGATTGCGCAGACGCCGCATCTAACATCAAAGAATTACTTGATGCCGTTACAAGGTGGGAAGGAAAATTAATGTATCTTATTGGTAAAAGAGGTCAGATTGAGTTCCCAGTAAGGCACCTCCGATTTGAGTCTGATTCTGGTGGACAGTTGGTTCTTCGCGGTGCTGCTTGTGGAACAGAAATAAGGATTGAAGGCAGTAAGCAAGAGTTCCAGCAAATGGCGGCACAGGTATTTACATTATGCCCTTTTACCCCTGTGATTAAATAGACCACCCACCAATTTCAAGGGGATATAATGAAAAAATGCATACATCGCTGGATTAACAAGTTCTATAATAAAGACAACTACAAAGTATGTTATCACTGTAAAGCATGGAGATTCATAAAATGAGATATTGCTCAGTTCCAAGTATAGGAAATCTACGCAACTGGTTTGAAAAGAACTTTAATGAACCATGCAGGATACATGATAAGCTCTATGATATGAAAGTCGGAAAGTTCAAAGCTGATTTTATGCTTGCTGTTTATATGAAGCGTAAGGTAGCAACAACGCTAGCCGCTATTACGGCAACATCACTAAGATGGAGTATAAAGCACTCTTCTATATCGCTGAAGCCATGCCACAACCCCACAAGCTGCGTGAGGTGCTGGACGAGATGCAGCTATCCTATCTGGCAACAGCAGAAAGCCTCGTCGCCAAAGCCATCCGTAAGGGCATTCAAGAGCAGACTCACTACAAAGAGATTTACACCCTATGTAAAAAAGAGATTGAGCATTTTGTGCTACTAGTAGGCACAACCGAAATACCCCAAGAGTCACTCATCGGGCATAACGCATATGCTAGGCTGGAATAGAAAGAACCGGCCACTATCGGGTGGTTCTTTCTATTCGCATTGTATTAGTCCTTTTTGGGTACTTACAGATATGTCATTAAAAGCCTAGTCCTGGCGGAAGCGTTGGACGTTGTCCCGGGGTATTTCTTGACGGTTCGATTTCATGTGGCCTAGGCCGCCCCTTTAGCCGATCAATTATTCGGTATGTTAATGCTTCACGTGGAGGGACATTAAGTGCATCCTGAGCAGGTCCTTTGAGTTTGCTATCTAACGTTTCATCAATTTGTCTTATTTGAGCATAATAACGTTTTGGAGTTTGTGAACTTGCAAGAGAGGGGTGCGGTGTTTCTTGAATGTCGAACACAGCACGTGAGAGTTCTTTTAAGTTACTAAGCATCTCGTTTTTCCTGTCTTCACCGATATTAGTATCTATCTGAAGCATCCCAACTTCATTATTTGCAACTTGCTTGATTCGCGTAAGTAAATTCTTTGTATAATCATTTTTTTCTTGATCGATGCACTGATCAATGTACCCACCTTCTTCAGATGACCTCATCCAAAAATCCACCTCCATCTGCAACATACTATTTCGAAGGGCTGCATCATCAACCTTACCCATAGCTAGAACAGAAAATGATTCCATCAATTGTCGTTCATCACTTCTATGTGTATTATACTGGCTATCAACACTCATTAGTTTTTTTACATGTTCGGTAACTTTTTGTGCCTTTTTTTCGGCTACTCTTTTACCATTTCCGCCTTCAGAGAAAAAAGTTGTAAAACGCCGTTCAACATTTCCAGACAAGGAACTTGATACTAATGTTTGTATATCAGAAAGTAATTTATTCGTTACCGCTTGCTGTAAGGACACACCAACGAAACCCTTCTTAGTTTGACGCTCTGCATATTTATTGGCATTTCTGAAAATTTTTACCAGTGCATTATCAAATTTTTCATTTGGTTTTTTAAAACCATGCGCTATTTTCGCAGCAAGGGATGAAATCTCTTTTTTATGTTCCTCACTCAAGCTACTCAAGCTGCTTATGCTTTCGAGCAATTCCCACATTTCTTTGACCTTTCCTAAGTGCTTTGTTTCAGCATTAATTGCTTTAATGCTCTCTTTCTCCCTCTGTTTCTCACTTTTCTTAACCATTAGTCAGCTCCTACACATGCCTTATTGAAATTTTCAATTACTGAATATTAGCCTAAAAAGATTAAGAAATTGTTAACGGAAACACCCAGAAAATTTTTTTCCTTATGTCAGCGGGTATTAACTAGATCTAATTATTATTTAGCCACTCCTGCTATTTTCTCTTTAGTGCGAAAATGCCCAAGCCCTAATATCCGCCTAAGAGCGTGATAAGTACAAAGCTGCCAAACCACAAGCCACAGTAAGCGAAGATAAGAAGCACAGAGAAGAAACCTATTAATAAGCCTACACGATATAGTGTTTTATTGCTAAAAACCCCAAAAGGCTTGCCAAGCAACTTCAAGTAGTGCCATATAGATTTCATAATTACCTCATGAGTTTGTATGAAAGTGAGACTCCATTATCTAGATTATGCCAAGGGAATAGGAATTATACTTGTTGTTCTTGGTCACGTGATGCGTGGTATAGACACGGCAGGACTTCCTATAAATGAATCTTTCTTTAGGCACATGGATGCACTGATCTATAGCTTTCACATGCCCTTGTTCTTTTTCGTGTCTGGGCTGTTCTTTGTTTCATCACTATCTAAGGCAGGTAATCTGGAACGCTTCTCTATTCAGAAGGCCAAGCTAATTCTATACCCGTACCTTATATGGTCAGTGATCCAGACGGGAATTGAAATAATCATGGCTAAATATACAAACGGCAATGTTGGTATAGGTGCGTTGCTTTCAATACCATTCGAGCCGCGCGCACAATTCTGGTTTCTTTACGAACTTTTCAAGATGGTCCTAATATCCGGTATTGTGTTCACTACCTGCGGAAAGGCGGCGCAGCACATATGCGCGGCACTTGGCGTTGTTTTCCTATGGATGCACTACAACACCGAAATAATGATTGTGCATCACTACTATATTTATTTTGTGGCTGGGTTCTACCTTCGAAATGTGATGACATCACACACAGAAAGTAACAGCTTGGCAACCGCTGCTTTAACCACCACTTTCTTTGCGGTGGCTTTATTTTCGATTAATAGCGGTATCTATAAACAGGCAACCATCGGACTAATACTTGCACCGCTTGGTGTAGCTGCAACATGCTTAATATCGATGTGGCTTGCTAGACAGAACTTAGTATCGTGGCTTGAGGTAGTAGGAAAGCTATCACTTCCAATATATTTAGCTCACATCATCGCTGGAAGCGGAATACGTGTTGCCTTAAAGATGGCTGGCATAACATCGCCATACATTCATATCCCTGCTGGCGTTGCGGTGGGTGTTATCCTTCCAATGATTGCCTATTTCGTATGCACTCGCTTCAAAATGAAATTTTTCTTTGAGTGGAAAAGCTAGTTATTTATTACAGACCACCCTTCTATTGTTCTCATATCGGTACATCCAACGTTTTGTGGCGGTGGTATCGTCTAGGCTTACATTAATTTAAAGCTGCGTATTGGTTGCCGTAAGAGCGATATACTTAGAATCAAAATTAGCGATATTAAAGAAGAAGGGTTGCAAGTTTACATTAGCAAGACAGATGAAAAGGTCGTGTTCTCATGGGATAAAGGATTGCGTGAAGCTGTAGATTTAGCAAAGGCTATCAGGCCAGTTGATATATCCCCTTTCCTATTCTGCACCACCAAAGGCACGTGCTATGTTATGGACAGCGGGCGCTCAGATGGATGGCGTGCTTTATGGGATAGATTTATGAAATTGCTAAAAAAACAGACAAGTGTAAAAGAACACTTCACAGACCACGATTTTCGAGCTAAAGTTGCAAGTGACGAATCAAGTGATGAAGCAGGAAGAGAGCTTTTAAGACACTCAAACGTAGCTCTTACAAGACGAGTTTATAGACGTAAAACCGCTGTTGTGAAGCCAGCAAACTACGAGGTTGAATGATACAACATGGTTTTTATGATACAAATGCTACTCAGCAAAATCTTCTTTAATTGGTGCCCACGGCCAGAGTCGAACTGGCACGGGAATAAATTCCCGACAGATTTTAAGTCTGTTGCGTCTACCAATTCCGCCACGTGGGCATTTGTGGAGATATATTGGATAGCGCCTCTTTATTAGCGTTTTCAATAAATAATAGCAAGCCAA
This sequence comes from uncultured Rickettsiales bacterium, assembly GCA_964352935.1. GTDB lineage: Bacteria > Pseudomonadota > Alphaproteobacteria > Rickettsiales > CAYGPX01 > CAYGPX01. The sequence goes on from CAYGTX010000025.1 coordinate 4,499, forward strand.
AACTTCATTTAATTTACTTGTAGTTCTCTGCATCGTTCCATAAGATAGAGCGATTGTAAATTATGGAGTAACTATGCAGGATAATAAGTCAGATTTGACGTCTAATAATGAAGCGATAGACGCGCAAAAGAAATTACTTCTTCAAGAAATTAATGAGCACAAAAAGCAAGCAGCGCTATTTCGTGAACAAATAAAAATGTTTCTTCGCCAAGGCTTGCCAGAACTACCAGAAAAACAGCAACAGCAATTTGAAGAACTCCAAGCAAGAGAGTTAGAACTTCAAGAAAAGATTGAAATGCTAGAATCTTTAAGATTGAACCAATCAACTCAATAAATCAGTTCTTTTAATTCAATGCTAATGCTTAACTTAAACTCTTACGGCTTCACCTAATGAATAATAACGAATATTCGCTTGATATAATCCTTATCACATTCTTTAGCCTTACGATGCTTATAATGTGTGGAACTGTTTTAAGAAAACTAATACCAGCACTTGCTAAAGCACACCTTCCCGCTTCGGTTATAGGTGGCCTTGTTGGCCTTGCTATTGCTCCATCTACATTTGGAAGTTTCATTTATCCCTCACTAGGAATCGATAGTATAATCATTGAAATTTATGCTATCAGTAAGAAACTGCCTAGCTACTTAATCGTTATTGTTTTTGCTGCATTAATGATGGGAAAACCTATTCCATCTATGAACAAAATTTTTTCAAAAGCTAGCACGCATCTAGTGGTAGGCTATAGCATTGCATGGGGGCATTATATTATTGGCATCTTGTTAGCTATGTTTATATTAGTTCCTTTTTTTGATGCAAATATATTAAGCAGCGCATTAATTGCTATTGGTTTCCAAGGCGGTTATGGTACGGCAGCAGGTTTAGGTAGCACCTACCAATCACTTGGTTTTAATGATGGTTATGATTTAGCATTAGGAATGGCAACAGCTGGTAAGGTACTATCGATTGTGATAGGATTAATACTCATTAATATCGCCGTAAAAATGGAGAAACTCTCCTCCCCACATGAGAAAAGAAAAGAGGATACACAAAGTGATGTACCACAAGAGCATGCTGAATCTATGTTCAAAAAAATGCGACGTGAAAAATATTTTTCTGCCGATGCACTCATTTTACATTTTGCAATTCTGTGCGTTGCAATTGCTATTGGTTGGTGCCTTCTAAAAGGTTTGTTTTATATTGAATCATTTTTATTAGAAACTGGACAAGATGGTTTTGTGCAATATATCCCTCTTTTTCCTATGGCATTAATTGGTGGAATAATTCTTCAAATTATCTTAAATAAGAAACATTTGACGCGTCATGTAAACGCGCATTATCTTCACTCCATTAGCCATAGTTTCCTAGACTTACTTATCGTAGCTGCCATCGCATCACTTTCAGTAAAAACAATTATTGCCAATTGGCAAATTTTAGCCATCTTAATTATTGTGGGGATTGTATGGAATTTATGTATGTGCTTTTTAATTGCTCCATGGGTGTATAGATCATCACCTTGGACAAAAGCACTTGCTGATTTTGCGCACTCAACAGGCGCGGCAACAACGGCATTAATGATTATGAAAATTTCAGACCCTGCTGATAAAACTGGAGCTAAAACAAGCTTTAATTTTAAACAACCATTATACGAACCCATTGTTGGTGGTGGAATTATCACCGCCTTATCGATGCCACTTATTCACACAATTGGTGCATTAAACACGCTCTATATTTTTACTGGTTTGTTTATAACAACCATCATGATTGGGCTGATAATATTGCGTATAAAAAAATCAAATCCTATTTTAAAAACAAAATAGAAATGCCAATATTTTTAATGAATTCAATTTATTAAGAAGCATATAAATTAGTAATTGTTTACTGGATATATACATGATTAAAAAAACACATTCACTTATTAAACAATGGCTAGATAACGAACCATTCACCTATAGCGCAGCCGTTTCTTATTATACATTATTTTCTCTACCTGCATTAATACTCATACTTATTAGTGCCAGTTCGTTTTTTTTAAACGACCAAAGTTTTGAAATAAAGCTTTACGAATTTATTTCAAGCATGCTTGGTGAACAGGGAGTAGAAGATATTAAAAGAGCGATTGATGCATCTAAAATTTCTGATGCAAATGGTTGGATGCTTTTATTCGGCATAACATTATTAGTGCTAGCTTCACTTAGATTATTTGCGCAATTACAACGCGCCTTAAACAACATTTGGAAAGTAGATTCTAAAAAAGTTATTACCTTCAAAACACTTATTGGAAGGCGATTAATTTCGTTGGCAGTATTGGCAGCAATCGGCTTCACGCTTTTAACATCTACATTAATTACTGCCATCATAAATAGTTTAAGTAAATGGATTGCATTTCATTTTTCAGAAACTGTACTCATAATTTTTACGGCACTTGATTTCTTACTTTCATTCATTACCATTAGTGTTTTGTTTACATTGTTAATGAAGTTATTACCTGATAAAAAAGTACTATGGAAATCTGCTGCACTTGGTGGTGTAACCTCCACTGTTCTATTTGTCATTGGTGAATATGTACTAAATATTTACTTTAGTATTTTTACGCCTCAATCCGCTTATGGGGCTGCTAGCTCATTCGTGATGCTAATGCTTTGGGTTTCCTACTCATCACTCATTTTATTTTTTGGTGCACAAGTTGCTTATTCATATCAACATTCCATTAAAAAATGACGCATTTTAATTAATAATTTTCTAAATGGTTTACTTACAAGAGTAAATATAGTTTTCTTACTAACTAAAAACATTTTTAGGTAATCTATGGAAGCAACAAAACAATATGTAGAATTTGCGGAAAAAACATTTGAAGCTTTTTGGGATGAAATAATTCTTTGGCTCTCTGCACCTTCTACTTATTATCAATCGGTTACAATTGCAATTGCATTTGGTGCAGCGCTTTTTATAGCACTGTTGCTTAAACATTTTTTTGTAGCCGTTAAAGAGCCTGATGGAAGAGTAGATCAACACTCTAAGCGTTGGTTTATAAGGCGTTCAGGAAGACTCCTTCACTCATCATTCACACTATTATTTTTATTGGCATCACAGCCTCTATTAAAGTTTTTTATAGCTGATATAACAATCATCACCATTGCACAAAAAATTTGCTTTATCTGGTTTTTATGGGTGATGCTTGGTGCATTTATTACAAGTGCACTCTTGAGAGTAGTTGCCATTTGGATGATTCTTCCCGCTATCACATTATCTATTTTTAATTGGTTTGATCCCTTTACTGGCTATTTAGATTCTCATGGCTTTACCTTTGGTGAAATTGAAATCACGCTCTACACCATCGTTAAAGCAATTTTTTTAGTTAGTATTTTAGTATGGTTTGGTAAAATACTAAGCAACAGTGGTGAAGGTTATATTCGTAAAAGAACTTCTCTTTCATCTTCAACCAAAGAGCTATTTATTAAGCTTTATGATATAGCGCTTTACTCAATTCTTTTCCTGATGACATTAAACACATTAGGAATTGATTTAACTGCACTTGCAGTTTTCGGTGGAGCACTTGGTGTTGGGTTGGGATTTGGTCTTCAAAAAGTAGCATCAAACTTCATTAGCGGTCTTATACTGCTTACAGAAAAATCTATTAAAATTAATAATCTAATTGAAATGGATGATGGCGTTTTTGGTTATGTTAGAAAACTAGGTGCCCGCGCTAGTGTTGTTGAAACATTTGATGGTAAAGAAGTACTAGTACCAAATGAAGATTTCATTACATCACGCGTTGCAAATCTTACACACAGCAACAGCAAAGGTAGAATTGAAATCATGGTTGGCGTTTCATACGCTAGTGACTTGCACAAAACCCAAGAAATTATTTTAGCAGCCGTTAGAAATTCAGACCATATCATTTTAGAAGACAATGAGCAGGACGGTTACTTTAAACCTAAATGTTTATTATGGGAATTTGCTGATAGCTCTGTTAATTTTAGAATAACATTCTGGTTAGATAATATTGGTGAAGGGCGTTGGAAAATCAGAAGCGAAGTGATGTTTGCCATTTGGGACGCGCTTCAAGACAACAATATCGAAATACCATTTCCACAAAGAGACTTGCATATTCGAGGTGGCTTGGAAAACTTAGTTGAGGCTGAAGTAAATAAGCAAATTCAGGAACAAAGCAAAAATAAGTAATTTTCTAGTTTAATAAATAAATTTAAAAATTTTCTACTTTCGTTATAAACGAAGCTTTAGCGATGACTATTTAAATCTTGATTTTGCTTCCTTTCAAGCTCTTTCTTTGCCCATAATCTATTTAAATCATAATGTGCATTTGTCACTTTTTGATTAGCAATTTCAAGATGTTTTAGATCTTGAAATTCTTTATAATGAACGCGATTCTTTATTTCTTGCTTTCCATTAGTTGCCTTTAATACTGTAGTAAATCTGTCATTTAGTTGACCATCACCACTATCGTTAATCAAAAAAGAAACGTCTGAATGGCGCATTAATTTCTTATATGACTCATCATGTGCCATATCTTTTAATCCATTTAACATTCTCATTTCTGTAATGCTTGAATCTGCATTTTTTTTATTCTCTTCTTTTTGATTTATTATGGTTTGTGGTGATCCAGTTACTGCAATAGAAAATAATGAGTAAGATGGTTTTTCATTACTACCAGGACTTTGTATGCCTTTCATAGTATTAAACTCTCTCTCACTTTTTTCACGAGTGTATGACCCCCCTATATCAATAATATTGTATCCTAAAAGTTTTGCTGTATTCAAGAGCGCTTGGCAAATCGCAGCTACTTCACCACCCACAATTGCATCCGGATAGGCATAACCGTCATCTAAAGCTTGATTAAACTCATCTAAGCTTTTCATTACATCCATTAAATTAATCGTTACGGCGTGACCATTATTTACTTTATCAAATGTAGCTTGCAGATCAGCTGGTAGAGATTTATCTTTTTTAAATAAAGAATCAAGCAGTTGCCACTTTCCATTAAAATATGTACCTGCAATGACAAGCCGTTTTTTCTTTTTATTATTTTCAGGAGGAATTAACTTTCCGTTATTTGTAAAAACGTTTCTGAATATTTCTTTATAAGTCTCACGGCGTTTTTCAAAGAACTCATCATCTTTAAGGTGAGTAAATTTTTTTAATAGCTCAACGTGATCTTTTGTTGGCACTTGTTCAAGTAGCCGAGAACTTTCATAAGATCTTGCATATTCCATGCAAGCATCAACCACATTTTCTAAAATATAGTCAAATCTTTCTGCTCTATTAAGGCGATCAAACATTTGTTTTCATAATTCATTTACATTTCAAAACAAGCTTAGCACCAACACTAAACAACTATTAGCCATTTTAGCACGACATGTGGGGTTTCAAATAGACTTATTTTGATTATGAAATATTAGTGTAATAAATGTTTACTTACCAAAGACTGATTTAAAGATAGTATCAACATGCTTAGTGTGATAATCAAGGTCAAATAATACTTCAATATCAGTAGCTTTGATGTATGAAGTGACTTCTGAGTCGTTTTGAAGCTCCTCTAAAAAGTTTTTCCCCTGCTCCCAAACTTTCATAGCATTACGTTGGACAAACTTATATGCATTTTCACGGCTTGTACCTGCTTGAGTTAATGCAAGTAACACGCGCTGTGAGAAAACCAACCCTTGTAGCTGGTTCAAATTTTTAAGCATATTATCTGGATAAACCACTAGATTTTCAACTAAGTTGATAAGTCTGCAAAGTGCAAAATCGAGCGTTACTGTTGCATCTGGTGCAATCATACGCTCAACCGACGAATGTGAAATATCACGTTCATGCCATAATGCTACATTTTCCATAGCGGGCAATGCAAAACCACGTACTAAACGCGCCAAACCCGTTAAGTTCTCACTTAAAACAGGATTGCGCTTATGTGGCATTGCCGAACTACCCTTTTGTCCTTTAGAGAAGAATTCTTCGGCCTCAAGCACCTCAGTACGTTGACTGTGGCGCACTTCAACAGCAATATTTTCAATTGAACTTGCAATTACACCTAATGTTGCAAAAAACATAGCATGACGATCACGAGGTATCACTTGTGTAGACACTGGCTCTGATGTTAAACCTAGTTTTTCAGCTACATAATCTTGCACTGAAGGGTCTATATTTGCAAATGTTCCCACCGCACCAGAAATAGCACAGGTTGCAATTTCTTCACGCGCTGTTTTCAAACGCACTAAATTACGTTCCATTTCGGCATAAAAGCGTGCAAACTTCAAACCAAAAGTAACTGGCTCAGCGTGAATACCATGGCTACGCCCCATACAAACCATATCTTTGGTTTCGTATGCGCGCTTCTTTAGCACAGCTAAAAGTCTTTCCATGTCATCAATTAGAATGTCAGCAGCTTCTTTAAGTTGCACACTTAGGCAGGTATCTAAAACATCCGAACTTGTCATGCCCTGATGCACAAAACGACTACTATCACCAATATAACTTGCTAGATGTGTAAGAAATGCAATTACGTCATGCTTTGTAACTGCTTCAATATCATCAATTTTCTTAACATCTTCATCTGTCCAAACTTTGGGAGCATTGTCCCAAATATTTTTTGCATCTTCTTTGGGAATAACACCAATATTTGCCAATGCATCACATGCATGCGCTTCAATTTCAAACCAGATACGGAATTTATTTGCAGGCTCCCAGATGTTAACCATTTCTTGGCGTGAATAACGAGGTATCATTGATGCATCCTAAGTTTTAAATTGCTAATCATATGTGATGCTCAGCACCATACACTCTCGTTCTCAAAAATCAATACTCTACGGGGTGCGGATCGAGACTTCTCCACAAATACCATGTAGCCACAGTGCAATATGGCTGCCACTTATCGGTAATTTCTCTATATTCGGCTTTGCTTATCTCTTTGTAGGGTTTAGCACCCATGTAATGTATCGCAATAGCCTTTAATAAACCAATATCATCCATCGGCAGCACGTTTGGCTTGAGTAAATAGAAAATAAGAAACATCTCAGCGGTCCATCTCCCCACGCCTTTTATGCTTGTAAGGGAGTTTATAATAATTTCATCATCTATATTCTTCCAAGTGTTTATAAATGGCTTATTTTCAATAAAATAATGAGAAACATTACGCATATAGCTAATCTTTTGGGAAGAAAATCCAGTGTTACGAAACTCGATATCATTTATGCTGAGAATGTTTTCTGCGGTAACATCCTCTACCAAAAATTCTAGCCTTCGCCAGATAGCATCGGCTGCTTTTACTGAGATTTGCTGCCCAGCGATTGATCTGGCCAATGTTACAAAAGCATCACCTTTGGAAACTAATATTTCACCATGATATTGCTTGATAATCTCAGCTAAAACGACATCTTCTTTTGCAAGGCAATCCTTTGCCAATTGCCAGTAAACCGGTTTCTTATGATTTATTGTCATAGCAACATTCATTCTGATTTTATTTCACTCATTTATGTGGTAGAATAAAATTATTCTTTACAGGTAGTAAGGAGGAGATAACTATGAAAGAAATAGAACTACTACTCAAAAATTATCGACTTACCACGGCAGAAATACTTTATCATTTTCCTGACCACCCGTCACTATTGCAATCGTTTTTGTGGCAAGAATATGACCTTGCACCAAACTTCCCAACTTTAAAAAAGTTTCTTAATTATTGGGAGCATTCAATAGAAGGAAAACTTCATTCTGTTATGGTTGAATCATGCGAGATTATCAAGCCAAGTGAAGTTAGCTGGCATGATGTTGAGTTCACAATTCATTAAGTTAAATTTATATTGAGAAACTTGTATCAATATCACATGCATTGTATACATGCAGTGTGTCTATTTGATAACCATAAATTCAAGTTTTTAAACCATGCATATTCTAATATCAATGTTCGGCAAAGGCCTCGGTGGTATTGAACAATGTTTGCTCGATTATGCAGAAGCTTTGATTAATGAAGATCATCAAGTCACCTGCTTCATTCAACCTGCTGCAGCGATTAAACCTGAACTATTAAAGCTAGAAAACGTAAATATTCTTGAAATTAAAAATCATGGTCAATGGGATATTTTTGCAAAATTTAAGTTAAAGAAAAAACTAAAAAGCTTAGCCCCAGATATTATAATTGCACATGGTAATCGTGCATTAAATTTACTTTATAAAAAACACGATGCACCACTAGTAACGGTTACCCATAATTACAAACTAAAGCACATTAAGAAAGCGGATGCTGTGATTGCACTAACATCCGACTTAGAAGAAGAAGCCATTATAAATGGCGCAAATAAAACAAGTGTTTTTCGTATTCCAAATATGATTCGTATAACTAGTGTAAATAGCAAAAAAGAAACAACATTAAAGTCACCACCAGTGATTGGTGCAATGGGACGTTTAGTCAAAAAGAAAGGCTTTGATATTTACCTTAAAGCACTAAAAATACTAAAGGATGATGGCGTAGAATTTAAAGCCATATTAGCTGGCAGTGGTGAAGAAGATTGCAGCCTTAAGCTACTCGCTAAACAATTAAATTTGACTGAGGATGACCTCACTTTTTCTGGCTGGGTGAATGATAAAGAATTGTTTTTTAGTGAGCTTGATATTTTCTGCACCCCTTCCCTTCATGAACCATTTGGAATTATTGTACTTGAATCACTTGCTAGAAATATACCAACAATTTCAAGTAAAA
>CAYGTX010000026.1:0-13181 GCA_964352935.1 uncultured Rickettsiales bacterium
CGCCCCAGCGGCGACAAACGCGACAGCAATCTGAATGGTGTGGGTGACGCGGCTGCCAATATCCACCATTTTCATGCGCCATTCTTCCGCCAATTGCGGCTGGGTTTTGGAAATGAAAAGGGCGATTAAAGCGAGTGCAATAAATAAGATGGCACCAAAGCGGCTAAACAGGTAACGAAACGGCCGAAAGAGGTATAAGATGAAACTTGATGCACCTCTTCCTCGCAATTTTCTGACCATGATATCGCCTATCTCGTGTTTGGCTAATGACTTATCTATATATTTTTCAAAATAATGCTATGCATTAAAAAGAAAGCAATCCTCTATTTCAAAAGGCAAGCGTTAGAGGCTACTCTTGCTTGAAAAGCACATGCTTTAACTTTTTAGGGTTTTCTAGCACTTTGCCTGTGCCTAGTACCACACATGATAAAGGATCATCTGCCACAAACACAGGAAGACCCGTTGCTTCACGCAATACCACATCTAAGTTATGAAGTAACGCACCACCACCAGACATCACAATGCCTTTATCTACAATATCAGAAGAAAGTTCAGGCGGAGTACATTCAAGTGCAATTTTTACTGCTTCCACAATCTGGCTCACAGGATCAAGCAAGCTTTCAGCAATCTGGCTTTCAGTCAGCACAATTTCCTTTGGCACGCCATTGATAAGGTCACGGCCTTTGATTTCCATCACTTTGCCTTCGCCATCGTTAGGCACGCGAGCAGAGCCAATGGTTTTTTTGATTTTTTCAGCAGTTGATTCACCAATCAATAGGTTATGGTAACGACGAATGTAAGAGATAATCGCTTCATCCATCATGTCACCACCCACACGTACTGAGCGTGAGTAAACAATACCACCCAATGAAAGCACCGCAACTTCTGTGGTACCACCACCAATATCCACAATCATCGAACCTGTAGGCTCGGTGACGGGGAGATCAGCACCAATAGCAGCAGCCATCGGCTCTTCAATCAAATATACTTCACGTGCGCCAGCACTCTCAGCTGCATCTTGAATCGCACGGCGTTCTACAGGGGTAGAGCCAGAAGGTACGCAGACAATAATGAAAGGACCAGTAAACCAACGACGATTTTGAACCGCACGAATAAAGTGCTTGAGCATCTCTTCCGCGCCTTTGAAATCTGCAATCACGCCGTCTTTAAGTGGACGAATGGCAGTGATTTCAGCTGGAGTACGACCCAACATCATTTTTGCTTCATTACCAAAAGCATAAGGGATAGTGCCACCTTTATCTTTTAAAAGTGCGACCACTGAAGGCTCATTGAGAACAATACCGCGCCCTTTGACATATACGAGCGTGTTCGCTGTTCCAAGATCGATTGCCATGTCTGAAGAAAGTGAGCCAAACATATTATCTTTTTCCCTTATCCGATGGTTGAAATTTAAAAACTGCTCCTACCTTTATCTAGGCTTTTTCTTCATTACGCAATAGCTTATTTGCAGCAGAGACATAAGCTTTAGCAGAAGCGACCAATGTATCGATATCTGTGCCATGTCCACTCACGCTTTCTTCGCCCTTGCTAAGCCTTACGGTCACTTCGGCTTGCGCGTCGGTTCCCTTCGTCACAGCGTGAACTTGATAAAGATCAAGATGTGCATCATCATGCGTTAATGCGCGGATGGCCTTAAACACCGCATCCACAGGGCCATTGCCTGAATGTTCTATCGATTGTTCTTTGCCATCAATAGAAAGGGTGATATTTGCGGTTTGCTCGTTTTGAGAGCCGCAAGCAACCCTAAGTGCTACAAACTGAACACGCTGGCTTTTCTTCACGGCATTTTCATCTATCAATGCCAAGATATCTTCATCGTAAACATCTTTCTTTTTATCGGCCAATGTTTTGAATGAATTAAAGGCTTCTTCAAGTGCATTATCACCAATAGTGATACCTAACTCTTCCAGCTTTTTGCGGAAAGCGTGACGGCCGGAATGCTTGCCCATTACCAACTGAGATTCGGTCAAACCAACCGATTCAGGTGTCATAATCTCATAGGTGCTGGCGTTTTTAAGCATACCATCTTGGTGAATGCCCGATTCATGCGCAAATGCATTTGCACCTGTAATGGCCTTGTTCACCTGCACGCGTTGCCCTGTGACTGTTTGCACTAAGCGTGAAAGACGCATGATGTGTTCGGTTTTTACATTACTATCAAAGCCCAAGCGATCAGAGCGTGTGCGGATTGCCATTACCACCTCTTCTAACGCGGTGTTCCCTGCGCGCTCACCAATACCATTGATGGTTAATTCTGCTTGGCGTGCGCCCGCTTCAAGTGCGGCTAAGGTGTTAGCGGTGGCTAGCCCCAAATCATTCTGCCCATGGAATGAGAAAATGGCTTTGTCGCTATTTGGCACATTTTCACGGACATATTTAAACATATGTGCAATATCGGCTGGCAAGCCATAACCTACTGTATCCGGCAAATTGATGGTGGTTGCGCCTGCTTTGATGGCAGCTTCCACTGCTTGGCATAGATAGTCTAAGTCACTGCGAGTCGCATCCATCGCTGACCATTCTACGTCATCGGTAAAACCGCGAGCATAGGCCACTGTATCTTTAATGACTTCGAGCACTTGTTCACGTGTCATGCGAAACTGGTGCTCTAAGTGAATGTCGCTGGTGGAAATGAAAGTGTGAATGCGTGGGCGTCTTGCTGGCTTGGTTGCTTCAGCTGCGCGTTCAATATCTGGCTTCTTTGCGCGAGATAACGAGCAAATAGCCGCATTCTGTGTTTGTTCCGCAATGGCTTTAACGGCTTCAAAATCACCCTGACTTGCCATGGCGAAGCCCGCTTCAATCACATCGACGCCCATTTTATCTAGCCCGTCTGCTACCAGAAGCTTTTCTTCTTTGGTCATCGACATGCCCGGCGACTGTTCTCCATCGCGCAATGTGGTATCAAAAATAATAATGCGTTCTTTTTTCATGGTCATGTTTATATCTCTATTTCATTCCTGCTATGGTTTTAGCGGAAAGTTCTGCTTTTTTCCAGTACGATAGTGCATTCTATTGGTACTAAATAAATATTTTTGTTTCAAACATAAAAAACCCCGCCACATGCATTGCAAGGGCGGGGTTTGTATTCGTCACCATACGTGTAAAATACTTACGCCGCCTCTTCTTTTACGAGTTTGTTTTTCGCAATCCAAGGCATCATTTTACGCAGTCGTGCACCCACTTTTTCAATCGGGTGTTGTGCTTCTTTTTCACGTATCTTTTCAAGGTTATGAGCGCCTTGTGTAGAGCGATCCGCCATAAAGTCACGCGCAAATTTACCGCTTTGAATGTCGGTAAGTGCTTGCTTCATTACTTTTTTGGTTTCAGCAGTCACAATTTTAGGGCCCGTTACATAATCACCAAACTCAGCGGTGTTAGAGATTGAGTAACGCATGTTTGCCAAGCCACCTTCGTAGATTAGGTCTACGATAAGTTTGGTTTCATGTAGGCACTCAAAATATGCCATTTCTTCGGGGTAACCAGCTTCCACTAAGGTTTCATAGCCTGCTTTAATCAATTCGCTGATACCACCACATAATACAGCTTGCTCACCAAATAGATCGGTTTCGCACTCGTCGCGGAAGTTGGTTTCGATGATGCCACTACGGCCACCACCAACACCAGAAGCCCAAGCTAGCGCTAAGTCTTTTGCTTTGCCAGTTGCATTCTGTGCTACTGCGATTAGGCAAGGAACACCGCCACCTTTTACATATTCACCACGTACAGTGTGACCAGGGCCTTTTGGCGCAGTCATGAATACGTCTAAATCAGCGCGAGGCTTGATGAATTCAAAATGAACATTGAAACCGTGAGCAAATGCCAGTGCAGCCCCTTTTTTGATGTTGCTTTCAACTTGCTGGTAAAGCTCAGCCTGATTTTCATCAGGAACAAGGAACATCACAATGTCAGCATCTTTCACTGCATCTGCCGCTTCTTCTACTTTGAAACCATCTTTTTTTGCTTGTGCAACGCTTTTTGAAGAAGAGCGAAGGCCGATCACCACATTCTTGGCACCGCTATCTTTCAAGTTTTGTGCGTGTGCATGCCCTTGGCTGCCATATCCGAGAATGGTAATTTTTTTATCTTTAATTAAGCCAAAATCAGCATCTTTATCGTAGTAAACGGTGATTGCCATGTGTTTAAATCCTTATGTTTAGTCTGCTTTAGGTGGGGGAATATAAGCGCAGATGCGCCAGAATTCAAGTAAAACTTGCTATTTGGAGTGGATAATAAGCTTTTCTATTGTTGAATAAACATGCTAAAATTAGCCGATGGTAATTTAAAGTGAGAAAAAATGAATACAAAAGGCTTTACGCTATTAGAACTTTCAATCGTGATTGTGATCATTGGGTTGATTGTGGCGGGAGTTTCGGCTGGGCAGAGCTTAGTCAAACAAGCAAATTTGCGAAGTGTTATGACGGATGTCAATCAGTACAAAGTGGCGATCAATTCATTTAAGCTCCAGTATGATGCGTTACCGGGTGATTTTACCAGAGCCTTTGATTATTGGGGCTCGCAGAATAGTTGTACCGATAATGATGTAACCTCTGTTGCAACGGGTTGTAATGGAAATGGCGATAAAGTCATCTATTATAATCAGGAAGGTTTCAGAGCATGGCAGCACTTAGGGCTTGCAGAATTAGTGGATAAAAACTATCTAGGCACACCTGGTGCCGGAACCAGTGATGTTGGAAATAATGTACCGGCATCATCCTATAATAATGCTGGCTTCTCATTATCAAGCAATTTCACACCCTTTGGAGACACAGCGTATCTTATAGTTCAATTGGCTGCAGAACATAGCAACCCAATCGCAGCTTATGATGACCGTTCAGTCATTGCCCCGCAAGATGCTTACTCACTAGATTTGAAATATGATGATGGCTTGCCAAATAGAGGAAAAATTATGACAGCCAGAGGTGAGAATTATTTTAGTACTGCGGGCAGATGTGTTGATCAAAATGAGAACGTTACTGGCATTAGTACGATAAACTATATCTTAACAGATACACTCATCAGCTGCAGGATGTACTTTATTTTAGAATAAGCTCATGGCCTCTTCAAACTCGTGCAATTTGCTTTATTACGCTGAATTGCATGTTTTATTTTGTTTGATATGCGTGGTAACATAAAGGTTATAACTTATTCTAGGAATAAAAAATGAGCACAAAAGGCTTTACGCTATTAGAACTTTCAATCGTGATTGTGATCATTGGGTTGATTGTAGCGGGAATTTCTGCAGGGCAGAGTTTGGTGAAGCAGGCTCAGATTCGCAATGTAGCAACCGATGTTACTATGTATAGAGGTGCTATCAATGCTTTTAAGCTTCAATATGATGCGCTTCCAGGTGATATGGCTAATGCTTCCAGCTATTGGTCGGGCGTTTTAGATGGTAACGGAGATAATAATATTAGCACTGCGTTAAAAAATGATACGGAAAATTCGAGTGCATTTGAACATCTTGGTTTGGCAAATTTAATTGATGGAGATTATACGGGGGCTGCGGCATATGCACCAGATGTAAATATTCCAAGAGCTCCATACCCTTCAACTGCAGTATGGTCTTTTGCTGCTACAGGCGTCTTCGGGCTATATTCTTCGGCGCGTTTGTTTTATTTGTCGTTGCCCGTAAATAACGCAGGTGTAAATGGTTCTGTGGTACCGTCAATAGATGCGGCCTCCATTGATAGAAAATATGATGATGGACAGCCATTTCTTGGATCTATTATAGCATATGGTAATACTGGTGCTGATGGTAATTGTGTGGATGATGGACCAAATGGTTTCGTTGGAGTTAAGTCGGATGTGTCTTATACTCTAGGCACTGATGCATGCGTTTTAGGCTTTAGTGTAGAAGGTAATGCAATCAAATAACGATAACAATCCGTATGTTTATCTGATTTCAGCGCTGTATTTAATATCCGTAGCATAAGATTTATGCGCTGCTAAAATAATTACTCCGCCAAAATGCCATCCTTACCACGTGCAAGTGCCGTTACGCCGGTGCGTGCGCATTCAATGATGCCATAGTTGCTCATGGCTTCTTCAAACTCGTGCAATTTGCTTGGAATATCGCTTAACTCAAACATGAACGAGCTATCGGTGGTATCCACTTCCAGTGCGCCAAAATTATCAGCAAGGTGCAAGATTTCCTCACGTTTTTTTCCTTTGGCTTTCACTTTAATAAGCAATAAGCCGCGCTGAACAAAAGGCCCTTCGGTGGTGAGATCACGCACTTGGTGTACGGGAACAATGCGCTCAAGCAGCGTGATAATATGCTTAATCACATGCTCTGGTGCTTGGGTGGTGACAGTGATGCGTGAAAGTTTTCGTTTTGCATCCACTTCTGCCACGGTGAGGCTTTGAATATTATAGCCACGCCCAGAAAATAAGCCCACAACACGACCAAGCAAGCCTGATTCGTTGTCTACCAATAGAGCAAGTACGTGTCTGTTTTCTTGTGTTGTCATGTTATACCTGCATTCTTGCAACAGATTCATCTACGTTAACCTTATCGCCGGGCTTAAATTCAATCTCGTAATGTGCTGCACCTGCCGGAATCATCGGGTAAACGTTTTCTGCGCGATCTACATGCATATCTACAAGCACTGGCCCTGGTGTTTCAAGCATTTGTTTGAAGGTGCTTTCAACATTATTTGGGTCTTCGCAGCGCAAGCCTCTCCAGCCAAATGCTTCGGCCAATTTTACAAAATCAGGCAGTGCATCCATATAGCTTTCCGAGTAGCGATTGCCGTGGAAGAGCTCTTGCCACTGGCGCACCATGCCCATGTAATGGTTGTTCAAAATCACCAGTTTTACAGGCAAGCGATACTGTACGGCAGTTGACATCTCTTGAATGTTCATCAAAATAGATGCTTCGCCACTGACGCAAATGACCGTTTCGTCGGGGTGAGCGATTTGCACACCAATGGCCGATGGTAGGCCATAGCCCATGGTGCCAAGCCCGCCTGATGTCATCCAGCGGTTTGGTTTGTTAAAGCGGAAATATTGAGCTGACCACATTTGGTGCTGGCCCACATCGGTGGTGATGTAAGGGTTTTTTGCTTCAGTCATCGCATTTAAGCGATCAAGCGCAAATTGTGGCTTAATGATTTTGCCAGCTTGCTTATAGCCAAAGCTATCTTTAGCGCGCCATTCGGCTACTTTTTTCCACCATTTTTTCAATGCGTCTTTATCGGCTTTATATTTTTTGGCCTTCCAGATTTTTAGCATCTCAGCCAAAACCGCTTCAACATCCCCTACAATAGGGATGTCCACCATCACATTTTTATTGATAGAGGATGGGTCAATATCAACATGAATCTTTTTAGAGCCAACCGAGAATGCATTCAAGCGCCCCGTAATGCGATCATCAAAGCGCGAGCCGATATTAATCATCACGTCACATTTTGCCATGCACATATTGGCTTCATACGAGCCATGCATGCCCAGCATGCCTAAAAACTCAGGTTCTTTGGCAGGAAAAGCGCCAAGCCCCATCAAGGTTTGGGTGATGGGATAGCCAGTGAGTTTTACAAGCTCGGTAAGTAGTTTACCGGCTTTAGGGCCGGAGTTAATGACGCCACCACCGGTATAAAATACCGGCTGTTTCGCATGCGCCATCAAATCAACCGCTTTTTCAATCGCTTTTAAATCAAGGGCTGTTTTGGTGCGGTACGAGGTACGCTCAACGGCTTTAATGTCTTTATAATCAACCGGTGTGTTCTGTAAATTTTTTGGAAGGTCAACCACCACAGGGCCCGGGCGACCAGTGGCTGCCACGTGATAGGCTTCTTTGATAGTCGATTCAATTTTATCGGCATCGGTAATCAAATAGTTGTGCTTGGTGACAGGACGTGTAATGCCCACCGTGTCCGCTTCTTGAAAAGCGTCGCTACCAATCAGTTGTGTTGCCACTTGCCCTGTAATGCAAAGCACAGGTATGCTATCAAGCAATGCGTCTGCAAGGCCAGTGACGGTGTTGGTGGCGCCTGGGCCTGAAGTTACCAATACCACGCCCACTTTGCCGGTAGAGCGCGCATAGCCCTCAGCCGCATGAGCAGCGCCTTGCTCGTGTCTCACCAAAATATGGCGGATTTTATTTTGCTTAAAAATTTCGTCATAAAGCGGCAGTACTGCACCGCCGGGATATCCAAAAATTGTATCCACGCCTAAATCTGCGAGTGCCTTGATGGCTGCTGCTGCACCTGAAATCTGCATTATCTTTACCTAAAAACTATATAAGAAGGGCATGGATACTAAAGGAAAGGGCAGTTTCAGTCAATAAAAACCCGATACAGCTATTTGGCTATATATGTTGTTAGAAGTAGCTTTTTAAGCGTGGGATGATTTCTGGCAAAGGAAGCTTTTAATTGTGCGCCTAAATATACAGCTCCTTCTCGAGTTAAATGGCTGCCATCATAGGATATTAGGTCTATATTATTATCGAATACGTCACAAATATTTTGTTCATTACAAAGCAGTGACTGAAGATCGATGAAGTGGCTCTTGGGTTCAATAGTTGATAATGTTTGATTTAGTGTAATAGTCTCTTGTCTTGTGCGGTGGGTGATAGTGCGTCTTGTGTCAGGTGGAAATGATAGGAGTGCCCGGATATCAATCTGGCCTAATTCCTTTTTGCCAACTACATAAATTTTCCCCTTTGTGTGTTGCTTGATGCGCGTGATGCTTTTGCCTAGTTTTTTGACTTCCCATTCTTTCCATGCAGTGGCAAGAAAAACAATATCGGCTCGTTCTAGATTGCTAAGAAGTAGCTTGTTTTGGTATGGGTTGGTGGATATGCATTCATGGTAAATGTCTTGCTCGATATATGATTCAAGCAGTTCGTCAGTCCAAATATTGCCACAGCCATTGCGAACAAAATGGGTTGCAATATTACTGTGCTTTAAAAGCTCACCTTCGGCTAAAATATTGTGGAAATCTTGAGCAAAACTATCTCCAATTAGAACGATATTTGTTTTACTGTTACGTGGTGGTAGAGAAGTGTTTTTATGCTCTAGAAAGCGTTGAATCACGTATTGTGCCTCGTTGAGGTGCTCTATAGAGGCGAGGCGCTTGTCGGCCTTTTTATAGCGGTTAATATAGCCGTCAGTGGTAATAAAGCTGGTGCCTATTAGTATAAGAAAGAGCGAACCAATGAAGGAAAAAGTGAAGATGAATTTACGTGAAATGATATGTTTGTTACGAAAGGGTTTTTCTACGTATTTCCAGCTTAAATAAGCAAGTATAAAAACGCAGAGTATTAGCAGGTAAAACGTAGTAGGTTGTGGATTAAAGCGAATGCGAGCGAATGCAAAAATAGGTTGGTGCCACAAATAGGCACTATAGCTGATGAGTCCGATTTTAACTAATGGAGGCAATTCAAGTAAAGAGCGAATAGGCGATGCATCGCGGTTGTAAAGCAAGATGAGTGCCGTGCCAACAACAGGCAAAAGTGTATAGAAACTGGGAAAGGGCGTTGAGTTATCAAAATAAAAAATAGCAATGAAGATGCATATAAGTCCCAGTGCTGAATGCCAAGGCTTACCTTTTAATTGCTGGTGCTTGTGGTGATGGAAGGCAGCAAGTGAGCCGATGAGTAGTTCCCATGCTCGAGTGATAGGTAGAAAAAAAGCAAAACTTGGAACGGCAGTAAAAGATAAATTTTTTTCAAGAAACGGAGAAATAAGAGTTATATTGCCACCAAATTGTGAAAGTGCCAAACTTATAAAACATATGATAGCAATAAAACTAACTAGCCATCTTTTTCCTAGTTTCCAGCAGGTAATCACACATAGCGGAAAAAGGAGATAAAACTGCTCCTCAACGGATAGACTCCATGTGTGAAGTAGTGGGCTTTCATCAGCTGTATCGGCAAAGTAGCCAGTTTCGCGCCAAAACAAGAAGTTGGAAACAAATAAAACAGTGCTAATAGTAGCGCGGCCAAATGCCTCAGCTTTTCCAGGAAATAGCCACAATAAAACAAACGGAATACAGCAGAAAATAACTAAAAATAATGCAGGTAAGATTCTGCGAGTTCTTCTTTCATAAAAATCTATTAGTGAAAAATGGCCGGCTTCTTTCTCCTTTAGGATAATGTTTGTGATCAAATAACCACTAATTACAAAAAATACATCTACTCCTACATAGCCGCCGCTGAAGATGCTAATCCCAGCGTGAAAAAGTATAACTGAGATGACTGCAACTGCACGTAATCCGTCAATGTCTGCTCTATATTTCATGGTGTGTTTTCTCAAAAGAATTGAGTGCTAAAACACTTGTTTGACACCGTTTCATTTCAGGCATTTGGTGGTAAAACCATGTATATTGCCGCTTGATGTAATTGCGGGTGTGACGCTTGGATTGCTCAAGTGCATTTTCACGCGTCATGGTGCCATTTAAATAGCTTCTAAGCTCTGGCACGCCATGGGCTTTCATCGCTGGCAGGGTTTCATCTAAACCTAGCGCATCAAACGCCTTAATTTCATCGAGCACGCCTTCTTCCATCATTTTTTCAAATCGCGTGTTGCAATTGGAGTAGACCTGCTCGCGCGGGTAGTCAAGAAACGCCATTTTATAGCGGCTGGCTTCAAAGGTTGGAGTGGTGCGCTGTTTTTGCCATTCGCAGATAGATTTTCCCGTTTGTTCCATCACTTCAATGGCGCGTAAAATGCGCTGTGTATCGTTTGGTGAAAGTTTTTCGGCCGATGCTGGATCGATGCTGGCAAGATGTGCATGCATGGCAGGGGTGTTGCTGGCTTCCCATCGGTTGCGAACATCCTTGCGCGTTTTGGCCTGCGTTTCAGGCACGTTAGACATGCCATGTATCAGGCTTTTTAAATACATGCCTGTGCCACCTACTAAAAACGGAATTTTTCCTTCGTCTAGCGTTTGCTCAATAGCGGTGGTGGCATCAGCAACCCAGTCGGCCACACTATAATGCTGTTGTGCGCTGATGTGGCCATAAAGCAGATGGGGTGCTTGCTGTTGTTCGTGGGTGCTTGGTTGTGCGGTAATGAGAGGAATTTCTTTGTAAACCTGCTTAGAATCAGCATTGATGATGACAACGGGTTGCTTCTTCGCTATAAGAAGCGCAAGCGCAGATTTGCCACTGGCAGTAGGGCCAGCGAGAACGTAAATAGGTGCGGTGTGATGGTTTTGAGTTTTTAGGGAATCTGTCATCGATCTCACGGTGTTTGTTCTGCGTGTTTGTTTTGCAAGTCTGCTGATGATATATGTCATTTACATAAAGCATTAATGCTCCTATGTAAAAGCAAATGCGAATAGAAAAATCTAACTCTATAACCAAAAAATCTTATAAAAATGCAAAACGTTCTTACACTCATTACTTCTGAAACAAACCCGGTAGAGCTGGATGAGCGGCTGGTGAATATGAGCTTTATGGTGCTTGAAAAAGCAAAAGCGGCAATTCAAGATATTGCCTGGCTATCTAGGGGGCGTGCGTGCGACATCTTTTTTAGCGATGCTGAACCTGAGGCCGTCATGGCAGCACTTCGCCAAAAGCTGGTGAACAAAGAAGGTGAGCCGCTGCCTGTCGATTTTATCGTGCAGCCTGTGGCCACTCGTCGTAAAAAAATGCTGATTGCCGATATGGATTCTACCATTATCAATCAAGAGTGTATTGATGAGCTGGCAGATGCTATTGGCATTAAAGATAAAGTAGCAACCATTACCGAACGCGCCATGAATGGCGAGCTTGATTTTAAAGATGCTCTGCGCGAGCGGGTGCTACTGCTTAAAGGCTTGAAAGAATCATCACTGCAAGAAGTGTATGAAAGCCGTATTACGTTAGCGCGCGGTGCAAAGAAGCTGGTAAAAACCATGGCGGCCAACGGTGCGCATTGCAGGTTGGTTTCGGGTGGTTTTACGTTTTTTACCACGCGTGTGAGTAAAGCAGTTGGTTTTCATGAAAATGAAGCCAACACGTTGGTGTTTGAAGATGGCATGCTGACAGGCGCTGTGGGCGAGCCGATTTTGGACAAGGAAAGCAAACTAAAAAGCCTGCGCGAAACAGCGCAAGCACTCGGCATCTCAAGCGACGAAGTGCTGGCGATTGGCGATGGTGCAAATGACATACCCATGCTTGCAGCAGCGGGTTTAGGCGTTGCCTGCCATGCAAAGCCCAATGTAAAATCTCAGATATCGGCACAGATTAATTTTTGTGGCCTCGATGCACTCCTTTATACACAAGGATATAAAGACGATGACATCCAAGAATAACCAAGACGCAGTCGATAGCGAGTTGATGCAGAATATACTCAAACTTGCTGAGGAATATAATACGTCTTATCAGGGCTTACTTAAAAAGCAGCAAGAGATGCTAAGCTCTGCTGCGATGCGCGAATTTACCAATACATTTTTTGGTATTAGCGGTAAAATGCTCGAAAACCCAGAGGATTTGATTCGTCAACAAGCCGAAATTGGTACGGAATATCTCAAAATTTGGGGTAATGTGATGTCGCGCTCGATGGGTGAAAAAACACCATCGCTTTATGAAGAGGATCGCAAAGATCGTCGTTTCCGTGACCCAACATGGAATGAAAATTTTGTGTTCGATTTTTTGAAGCAATCTTATTTAATGAGCAGCCAGCATTTGCGTACCTATGTGCAAGAGCTTGAAGGATTTGATGATAAAACCGTTCGTAAATTTGATTTTTATACGCAGCAGTTTTTAGATGCCATGTCACCCAGTAATTTTGCACTCACCAACCCCAAGGTGGTGAAAGAAACGCTTGACCATAAGGGTGAAAATCTGTTGAAAGGATTCCGCAATCTGGTGGATGATTTAAACCACAGTAGTGGTCTTTTTCAGGTGAGTACCACGGATAAAAACGCCTTTGAAGTGGGCAAAAACATTGCCGCCACCAAAGGCAAGGTGGTGTTTGAAAACGAGTTGATGCAGCTCATACAATATGCGCCGCTCACCAAGCAAGCATTTGAAGTGCCCGTGCTGATTATTCCTGCATGGATTAATAAATATTACATTCTCGATTTATCTGAGCAAAATTCGCTCGCAAAATGGCTGGTCGATCAAGGTTTCACCTTGTTTATGATTTCGTGGGTAAACCCCGACAAGCGTTTGCAGCATAAGTCGTTTGAAGACTATATGCTTGAAGGGCCGCTTGCTGCCATCGATG
>CAYGTX010000027.1:0-13156 GCA_964352935.1 uncultured Rickettsiales bacterium
AAATTAGCCTTCCTGCTCCGAACGAGCAGAAATTACGCGAGCAATTTGACCTGCTGGCGCTTGTACAACACATGCAATACGTTGCGCAGGAGTTGAAAGCATACCAAGAAGCTTAGCACGCAATTCATCAAGCGATGGAAGTTTAGCAAGTGCTTTCACTGCCGAAACATCCAATGCTTCATCATTTAATGCTCCACCTAAGATAACGAGCTTATCATTATCATTAGAAAAATCGACCACACCTTTTGCTGCCGCAACTGCATCTTCTGATAGAGCAATAGCAGTAGGTCCAGTAAAGTGCTCAACCAGCCCTTCATATTTTGTATCTTTTAATGCAAGTCTAGTAAGGCTATTCTTAGTAACCTTAAGGCTCGCACCTGCTGTTCTTAAATCATTGCGAAGCTTTGTAATTTCAGCAACACTTAAACCTTTATAGTGAGTAACAACCACACTACCAGCAGCTTTAAACGATTCATGCAATTCAGATACTAGCTGTCTTTTCTCTGCTCTATCCACGATCTTGCCCTTTTATTAATATAAGTTTACTTAAAAGTTTTTACTTAAAACTTTATGCAGCCTCAGACATTACATCAGCTACATCTAATTCTATGCCAGCACCCATCGTTGAAGAAAGACTAACTTTCTCAACATAAACACCCTTAGCTCCCGAAGGTTTAGCTTGATTAACAGCCTGAACTAACGCTTTAATGTTACGCTTAATATCAGCATCTTTAAAACTAGCTTTTGCCACACCAGCATGTACAATACCAGCTTTTTCTACACGAAACTCAACCTGACCACTTTTTGCAGCTTTGATTGCTTCGGCAACATCAGCCGTAACTGTGCCAAGTTTAGGGTTTGGCATTAAACCTTTAGGACCTAACAACTTACCAACCTGACCAACTAACGGCATCATGTCTGGAGTTGCAATGCAACGATCGAAATCAATTTCACCGCGCTTGATTTTATCAGCCAAATCTTCTTCGCCTACAATATCAGCACCAGCTTTTTTGGCTTCTTCAGCCTTATCACCTTTAGCAAACACAGCAACACGCACTTGTTTACCAGTACCAGCAGGCATAGCCACAACACCACGCACCATTTGATCAGAATATTTAGGGTCAACACCAAGATTCAGAATCAACTCAACTGTTTCATCAAACTTTGCAGTAGCATTTGATTTAACAAGTGAAATAGCTTCATCTAATTTGTATGATTTTTCTAAGTCAGTTACTTTTAAAATCGCTTGTGTTCTTTTACTTATTTTAGCCATGGTTAATTACCCCTCCAACACCTCAATGCCCATAGATCGAGCTGTACCTGCAAGCATACTGCAAGCTGAAGCTTCGTCATTAGCATTAAGATCCGCTTTTTTCATTTCAGCAATCTTTTTAAGATCAGATTGCTTTACTTTACCGACAATATTTTTACCAGTTTCACCTGTACCTTTCTTAACATTTGCAGCCTTAAGTATTAAGTAAGAAGCTGGTGGAGATTTTGTAACAAACTCAAAGCTTCTATCAGCAAATACTGTGATTACAACAGGAATAGGCATCCCTTTTTCGAAACTTTGTGTGGCAGCATTAAATGCCTTACAAAATTCCATAATATTCACACCTTTTTGACCCAAAGCAGGACCAACTGGCGGTGATGGATTCGCAGCACCTGCAGCAATTTGTAGTTTAATATATCCAGTAATTTTCTTCGCCATGACTTAATCCAACCTAACAATTATGCTTTTTCTACTTGTGAATATTCTAATTCAACCGGTGTAGAACGACCAAATATCGATACAGACACCTTTAATTTACCCTTCTCTTCATCCACAGCTTCAATTTCACCCGTGAAGGAGTCAAACGGACCATCTATAACCTTGACAGACTCACCAACCTCATAAGTAACACCACGACTAGGACGTGACAAACCATCTTCAACCTGCCTAAATATCTGATCCGCCTCAGTATCCGAAATTGGCTGAGGCTTACCAGCACCACCTAGAAACCCTGTTACTTTAGGTACATTTCTAACCATATGCCATGCACGATCATCCATTTTCATGCGAACCATAACATATCCAGGAAAGAACTTACGCTCGGCATTCACCTTACGACCCTTCTTAACTTCAACAATAGCTTCTGTCGGCACTTCAACTTTTTCAAAGCAGTCCTGTAAGCCTTGACGCTCCGCTGTATCGCGAATTGCCTGTGCTACTTTCTTTTCATGCCCCGATAGAGCCTGCACTATATACCAAGCGTATGACAATGCTTTCTCCTAAAATCCTAAAATCGCTTGCACGAGACGATACAACACCGCATCGACACCAAAAAAGAATAATCCAACCAACAGTACAACAACCAGAATCATGATGGTTGTAGCAATCACTTCTTTACGCGAAGGCCAAGTCACCTTTGTGGCTTCTTGCTTCACTTGCGTGATAAATTGTGAAATTACGATTGGCTTCACTATTCTTTCTCATTATCCGTATTACATGGCAGGAGCGACAGGAATCGAACCCGCAACCCCCGGTTTTGGAGACCGGTGCTCTACCAATTGAGCTACACTCCTTCACGTAAACCGGAGTTCGCCAGTATGCGCACCCCCTAGCGAGGCTGCGCATACTATACGATTTATTTAATTATTCAACAATTTTCGCTACTACACCAGCGCCAACGGTACGACCACCCTCACGGATAGCAAAACGTAGACCTTCATCCATCGCAATTGGAGTAATAAGTTCAACTGTCATCTTTGTATTATCACCTGGCATAACCATCTCTACACCCTCAGGTAGCGCAACATTACCCGTTACGTCTGTGGTACGGAAATAGAACTGCGGACGGTAGTTTGTGAAGAATGGAGTATGACGTCCACCCTCTTCTTTTTTCAAAACGTAAGCTTCTGCTTCAAACTTTTTGTGTGGCTTAATAGTACCAGGCTTAGCAAGTACTTGACCACGCTCAACGTCTTCACGCTTTGTACCACGAAGAAGCACACCAACATTATCACCAGCTTCACCACGATCAAGAAGCTTACGGAACATTTCAACACCAGTACATGTTGTTTTTTGTGTATCACGCAGACCAACGATTTCAATTTCGTCACCCACATTTACAACACCAGCTTCAACACGACCAGTTACCACTGTACCACGACCAGAGATTGAGAATACATCCTCAATCGGCATAATGAAACTCTTATCAATCGCGCGCTCAGGCTGAGGAATATATTCATCAACAGCTTTAAGTAATTCACGAACTGCATTCTCACCAATCTCAGGATTCTTACCTTCTAAGGCAGCTAAAGCTGAACCTTTAATGATAGGAATATCATCACCAGGGAAATCATAAGAAGAAAGAAGCTCACGCACTTCCATTTCTACTAACTCAAGAAGCTCTTCATCATCTACTTGGTCAACCTTATTCAAGAATACAACAATTGAAGGTACACCAACCTGACGAGCAAGCAAAATGTGCTCACGTGTTTGTGGCATAGGACCATCAGCTGCAGATACAACCAAAATCGCACCATCCATTTGTGCAGCACCAGTGATCATGTTTTTCACATAGTCAGCGTGCCCTGGGCAATCAACGTGTGCATAGTGACGATTCTCAGTTTCGTACTCTACGTGCGCTGTTGAAATGGTAATACCACGCGCCTTCTCTTCAGGAGCACCATCAATTTCATCATAAGCTCTAAAATCACCAAAGAATTTAGTGATCGCAGCAGTTAGAGATGTTTTACCGTGGTCAACGTGACCAATGGTTCCGATATTACAATGCGGCTTATTCCGCTGAAACTTTTCTTTAGACATTACGCCCGCTCCTATTAAGAAGTTAATTAGAATATTAAAAAAATAAAAATAAAACCTTAAGCAACCTTTGCTCTAATCTCATCGGCAACATTATTAGGAACTTGCTCATAATGAGCAAATACCATGCTAAACTGTGCACGACCTTGAGAGATTGAACGCAAATTATTTACATAACCAAACATAGTGGCAAGTGGCACTATGGCATTAATGACTTGTGCAACACCACGAGAATCCATTCCCTGCACTTGACCACGACGACTATTTAAGTCACCAATGATATCACCCATATACTCTTCAGGAGTAATAACTTCAACTTTCATTACCGGCTCCAGCAATACAGGACCCGCTTTTGGCATTGCCTCACGGAAAGCTGATTTTGCAGCAATCTCAAACGCTAACGCACTCGAATCCACGTCGTGATACGACCCATCGTACAAAGTGGCTTTAAAATCAGTCAATGGGAATCCAGCAAGAACACCACCATCCATAACCAACTCAATACCTTTTTGCACAGCAGGAATATACTCTTTAGGTACGTTACCACCAGTAACAGTATTTTCAAACACGAAACCTGAACCTGGCTCTAATGGCTCAAACTTCATTTTTACACGAGCAAACTGACCAGCACCACCCGATTGTTTTTTATGAGTGTAGTCAATATCATACGCTTTTGTAATAGCTTCACGGTATGCCACTTGAGGAGCACCAATATTTGCTTCCACTTTAAACTCACGACGCATACGATCAATGATAATTTCTAAATGAAGCTCACCCATACCCTTAAGTACAGTTTGGCCACTCTCTTCATCCGTAGATACACGCAGTGAAGGATCTTCTGACACCAAACGATTAATAGCAAGACCCATTTTTTCTTGGTCAGCCTTAGACTTTGGCTCTACAGCAACTTCAATTACTGGCTCAGGGAATTCCATACGCTCTAAGATAACTGAATTTTTAGGATCGCAAAGTGTGTCACCAGTTGTGGTATCTTTCAAACCAGCAATAGCAACTATGTCACCCGCAAAAGCTTCTTTAATATCTTCGCGGTTATTTGCATGCATTAACAACATACGACCAATGCGCTCTTTCTTTTCTTTCACTGGATTTTCAACAGTTTCGCCTGTTCTTAACACCCCAGAGTAAACACGTGCAAAGGTCAATGAACCCACAAATGGATCTGTCATAATCTTAAATGCAAGTGCCGAAAAAGGAGCTGTATCACTACTTTCACGTGTAAGCATCTTCTCAGGATCCTTAGTATCAACACCTTTAATTGCCTCTACATCAATCGGAGAAGGCATATAATCAACTACCGCATCAAGCAACGGCTGAACACCCTTGTTTTTAAAAGCACTTCCCGTTAGCACAGGAACAAAGGCAGCAGCTATCGCACCCTTACGGATACACTTCTTCAACACCTCTTCACTCGGCTCATTACCTTCAAGGTAAGCCTCCATTGCAGCATCATCTTGCTCAACCGCAGTTTCGATCAACTTCTCACGATACTCAGCAGCCTGCTCTTTTAAGTCATCAGGAATATCGATATATTCAAAGTTAGCACCCAAGCTTTCATCTTCCCAAACGATACCCTTCATTTTCACCAAATCAACAACACCCCTTAATTGATCCTCAAGACCAATTGGAAGCTGAAGGATAAGTGGAGTTGCACCTAAGCGATCAACAATCATATCAACGCAACGGAAGAAGTTAGCACCAGTACGATCCAATTTATTGATGAAACACATACGTGGAACACCATATTTGTCTGCCTGACGCCAAACAGTCTCAGACTGAGGCTCAACACCAGCCACGCCATCAAATACCGCAACAGCACCATCTAACACACGCAATGAACGCTCTACTTCAATCGTAAAGTCTACGTGTCCAGGTGTATCAATAATATTTACACGGTGATCATTCCAAAAACAGGTAGTAGCAGCTGAAGTAATGGTAATACCACGCTCTTGCTCCTGCTCCATCCAATCCATGGTAGCAGCACCTTCGTGTACTTCACCAATTTTGTGTGAACGACCTGTGTAATAAAGAATACGCTCAGTAGTAGTGGTTTTACCCGCATCAATGTGCGCCATAATACCAATATTACGATAACGATCGATCGGAGTGATACGTGCCATATTTAATTATTCCAAAAACTATTAATTATCTATTTTTATTTACTAGAAACGGTAATGCGAGAATGCACGGTTAGCCTCAGCCATCTTGTGCGTATCCTCACGCTTCTTAACGGCAGAACCTCTTCCTGCTGCTGCATCCATAATCTCACCAGCCAACTTTTCACGAATGGTTTTCTCATTACGCGAACGTGCCGCATTAATTAACCACTTAATTGAAAGCGCTTGACGACGAACGTCACGCACTTCTGTTGGCACTTGGTAAGTAGCACCACCTACACGACGTGAGCGAACCTCTACAGCCGGCTTTACATTATCAATTGCTTCACGGAAAAGCTCAAGCGCATCTTTTTTCGCCTTACTCTCAACTAGTTCAAACGCTTCATAAAGCGCTCTTTCCGCTACTGACTTCTTTCCACCCTTCATCATACAATTGATGAATTTCGCAACCACTAGATCACCATATTTAGCATCTGGGTTAATTTTTCTTTTTTCTGCTGCGCGTCTACGAGACATATCTAATCACTCTTCTTTATAATAGCTTACTTAGGACGTTTCGCACCATAACGCGAACGAGCCTGCTTACGATCTTTAACACCCTGTGTATCTAGAGCACCACGAATAACCTTGTAACGAACACCCGGTAAATCCTTCACACGACCACCACGAAGCAATGCCACACTGTGCTCTTGCAAGTTGTGACCCTCACCCGGAATGTAACTTGTCACTTCGAAGCCATTTGTTAAACGCACACGAGCAACTTTACGAAGCGCTGAGTTAGGCTTCTTAGGTGTTGTTGTGTAAACACGAGTACAAACACCACGACGCTGAGGGTTACCCTGTAGCGCAGGCGCTTTATTAATTACTCTTTTATCTTTACGAGGCTTGCGTACAAGCTGATTGATGGTAGGCATGAATCACTTCACCATTATAATTATTCAACGTTACCGCCCATTTTAAGGCGCATTTACTTCCCCAAGAAGGGTTCGAGGTCGCGCATACTAGTGCTAAGCGCTTAATTCGTCAAGCTTAATTTTAAGGATTTTTGCGCTGTTCTGTGTTTTTTCAATTTTTTATTATGAAGGAAGTAATTTTTGAGCACATACGCCTAGCATTCTTTCACCTTAAATCGACATCATTCACTTGCGCATATGACGCAAAAACTCTTTGTATTTTTCCTATATGTTAAAGTCAAGACATGTAAAGCGACTTCGCGTCATATAAGCCACCCGCAATGCCCAATCAAACCTCTCGCTCGACCACCCAAGCGACTCTGGAGTTACCCCCAATCCAACAGCCTGGAAAGCTTTCAGCAAGTTTTCTTGAGGCTCTTGCAGTGCTTGCAGGCTATCTTTTTTCTTCTGCCATAACTCTGGCAACCACTCTTTCTTACTATAAGCGGAAACAAGCTGAGATTTATTCTCCCAATCTTTATGTGACGACTCGACAATCTCACTAGATAAATGCTCTGCAAGTTGCTTTGAGTTAAAACGCTCCTTTATTAAAGGTAGATTGTCACATTCCAATATGCGCTCCTGCACTGAAGCCACCGCTAATGTGGTCACCGCTATCTGCTCACCATGATATGATTTTTGTGACGCTTTAGAAAACGCCATCTCCATCACATGGGCAACCATATGCTCAGACTGGCTAGCAGGGTAACTTCCACCACAATACCACATTCCTAATCCCGATTTAATAAGCGCCTGACTCAGCACCGCAAGCGCCTCTTCATCTCCATTCACAACATCCGCAGCACTTTCCAGCAAAGCGCCCTCCTCTTCCTTTATACTATCAAAGGGCAAGGCATCATAACGCGTATCTAACAGCATATGCGAAAGCAACCAATCAAACTGAACTGTTGTTCGGCAAAGCATATCACCCACACCACTGCGAATAAGACGCTTGGGCGCATAAGCCAGCACATCTAAATCCATATAAATCGCTTTTGGTAAATGCGCCTGCTTAGATGTTCTAAATCCATCAATGATAAGTGATGCATTGGCGGAGGCATATCCGTTCATAGATGGCGCTGTAGCAAACACCACATAAGGCTTATTTTCTAAGAATGAGGCATATTTGCAAATATCATTAATCGTGCCGCTACCAACTGCAATACATAAGTCTGCATGCTTTATGCCTTCTTGCAATTGCGTCACTGCTTCTAAAGTTGGCTTAAGACTTACTTCATCAAAAATAGCCGATTGTACATGATAACTCGCTTTCTTGAGGCACGATTCAATCTCACTGGCTGCGGCTTGATACGTATTGCGATCACTCACCACCAGCAACTTAGTACCAACACCCAATAGCTTGATGTAATCAGCAACATGTGCGAGCAGCTGTCGCCCCACTTCAAGCTGCTCAATCGCAAGCGGAGCATTCCTTACATTAAATGCAAAATGACTTTTAATATTTTCTAACAGTATCGACATATTACCAAATGAACAATTTACATTAACCAATCCTTTTATATAGTAGCCACTCAAGTTTTCAATCATGGAGATGATATCATGGAAAAGATAAACTGGATTGGCATGCGCACCGTTTATGGACGCGAGACCAAACGCTTTATAAAAGTTTACAATCAAACACTTTTAGCGCCTGTCATTACAGCGCTGCTTTTTCTATCCGTCTTCACATTAGCGGTGAAGCATCGCATGGCCACCGTTGAAGGTGTGCCGTTTGAGCAATTCATGGCATCTGGACTGATTATTATGTCGGTAGTGCAAAATGCGTTTGCTAATACCTCATCCTCTCTTTGTATGGGAAAAGTGCTAGGCTATATCATTGACTACCTAACCCCACCTCTCAGCCCAATTGAGTTATTATTAGGTGTAGTTGCCTCTGCAGTAACGCGCGGTGTACTTGTAGGTATTTTAGTAGGCGTATCCGTACTTCCATTTGCTGAATTAAGTTTTCACCATGCTGGCTATGCTATTTTTCATATTTTAGCTGCTTCTATTTTATTGTCACTACTAGGTGTAGTTGCTGGGATTGTTGCAGATAGTTTTGATCAAATGTCTGCCTTCACCACCTATATCATCACACCACTAGCCTTTCTTTCAGGCACATTCTACTCAGTAAAGCGCCTGCCGGAATTTTGGTATAACCTCAGCCACTTTAATCCATTTTTCTATATGATTGATGGCTTCCGCTATGGAATGACCGGTTATCACGATGGAAACTTGGCAACTGGCATTTACTATATGCTCGGTGCAATTATATTTTTAAGCATTCTTACCTATCAAATGCTTGCTCGTGGTTATCGCATTAAGGGTTAGGGCAAAACACCCCTAAAACAGTATATTATTCTATAAAAACTTCAAAACTGTGCCTTTTTTAACACAACTATTTCACTTTCGTTAACAATTTAGTAAGGATTATAAATTACAATCACTTATATGCAGCAATTGACGCTATTATTTGGGAGATACGTCTAGCAGCAATTTAAATAGGTAATTTAATTCATTGCGTCATGTAGGACACAGGGAGAATAGTCATGTCAGAAGAAAGAAATAAGTTTGGCTGGAAGAAGCTTAGCGAAAGTCGCCATTCAGCACCAGTGGATGCATCAGCTCCAGAGAGCGCTATCGAATTAACTGAAACACCTTCTATGTACGAAGTATTTTTAGTTAATGACGGGCAAACTCCTATGGATTTCTATACATTGGTATTAAAGAAATTCTTTAATAAGTCTCAAGAAGAGGCAACCTATGTCACATTAGAAACCCATAAACGTGGACAAGGATTGTGTGGAAAATTCACACGAGATGTTGCAGAAACAAAAATAACACTGGTCAGCGACTACGCGCACAAATATAATTATGAAATTAAATGTGTGATGCAAAAAGAGTCGTGTGATGCTATCAAAAAATCTTGAACTAACTTTACATCGTGCTTTGGGCCTTGCCCAAAGCTTTAACCACGAATATGCAACGCTGGAGCATTTACTGCTGGCTCTTTCTGAAGATCCAGATGCTGACAGCGTTTTACGTGGTTGTGGCATTGACCTGCCCATTCTATGCAGCAATTTAAAACATTTTATTAGCAATGAACTCACCGCCCTAGTGGTAAATGAAGAGCGCGAAGTGAAACCAACCGCTGGCTTTCAGCGTGTGATTCACCGTGCTGCCATTCATGTGCATGCATCAGGTAAACGTGAGATTAACGGCGCAAACATTTTGTCCGAAATGTTTTCAGAGCGAGAATCTTTTGCTGTTTATTTTCTAAAACAGCAAAATGTAGGCTATTTTGACGTCATTAACTTTATGACACATGGCGTTGTGAAGTATGAAGACACCCCTACTCCAGAAAGCAAGCAACCACCATTAAGTGATGATCTCCCTCACCCAATGATGGATGAAAGCGACATTGACGATGAGATGGACGAAGATAAAGATGAAGCGGCAGAGCGCCCTATTATCACACCTGCACAACCAAAAATAGAAAAGCGCAAACCAAAAAAACAAAAAGCATTAAATGATTATTGCGTCAATCTAAACGAACGCGCAAAATCGCAAAAAATTGATGCAGTCATTGGACGTAGCGAAGAAATTGAGCGCACGATTGAAATTCTATGCCGTAGAAGCAAAAATAATCCGCTTTATGTAGGCGAGCCAGGAGTTGGTAAGACCGCAATGGCTGAAGGTTTAGCAGTTCGAATTATTGAAGAAGATGTTCCACAAATTCTAAGCGACGCCATCATCTACTCGCTTGATATGGGAGCGCTGCTAGCAGGAACACGTTATCGTGGTGATTTTGAGGAGCGTCTAAAAGCACTGATTGAAGAAATTGAAGAATTACCAAATGCCATACTCTTTATTGATGAAATTCACACCATTATTGGTGCAGGCTCAACCAGTGGCGGCTCGCTTGATGCGGGCAACTTGCTCAAGCCAGCACTTGCACGTGGTGCATTCCGCTGCATTGGCTCTACTACTTACCAAGAATATCAAAGCATTTTTGAAAAAGACCGCGCATTAACGCGTCGCTTCCAAAAAGTGGATATCGACGAACCAAGCGCAAAAGAATGTTTAGAAATTATGCATGGTTTGAAGGATTATTATGAAGAACATCATAATGTAACTTATACTGATGAAGCCTTAGAAGCGTCTATTGAGCTTTCAACGCGCTATATCACTGACCGCAAACTACCAGATAAAGCCATTGATGTGATTGATGAAGCAGGCGCACGCGCCAATTTAAGCTCAACCTCTACAAAGCGTAAAATTATTAACCGCGCAGAAATTGAGCAAATTATCTCACGCATCTCACAAGTGCCAGTTCAATCACTTGGTCGTGACGAATCGAAGAAAATTAAATCGCTTGAAACAGATCTTAAAGCAGTAATCTATGGTCAAAATACTGCGATTGAAAAGTTGGTTTCAGCTATTAAGCTCTCGCGTGCAGGTCTGCGTGATGACAAAAAAACCATTGGTAACTATCTGTTTTCTGGGCCAACAGGTGTTGGAAAAACTGAGCTAGCAAACCAGTTATCAGAATTTATGGACATGCATCTTATTCGTTTTGATATGTCTGAATATGGTGAAGCACATGCTGTTTCTAAACTTGTGGGCGCACCTCCGGGATATGTTGGGTTTGAGCAAGCTGGTCTTTTGACCCAAGCGGTAGAGAAAAACCCATATTGCATCGTTTTATTAGACGAAATTGAAAAAGCACACCCTGAAATCTACAATATCTTATTGCAAGTAATGGATTATGGACGCTTAACCGATAGTACGGGTAAAACCATCAATTTCCGTAATACGATTATAATTCTTACCACCAATGCAGGCGCATCTGATGCACAGAAATCTGCGATAGGTTTTGGTCGTGATAAGCGCGAAGGTGAAGATACAGCGGCGATTGAGCGCCTTTTCACTCCAGAATTTAGAAATCGTCTGGATGCAATTGTGCCATTTGCACCACTGAATGATGAAGTGGTGCAAAAAGTGGTCGATAAATTTGTCGGGCGTTTGAGTGCACAGCTTGCTGACAGAATGATTAGCTTAACCATTAATAAAAATGCGAAAGAACATCTTGCTCACAAAGGATTTAATCCATTAAATGGCGCAAGACCGCTAGAGCGTATTATTGAAGAAGAAATCAAAAAACCACTAGCAGAAGAAATTTTGTTTGGAAAATTAACCAAGGGTGGTAAGGTAAAAGTAGGATTTGCGAAGGGCGAGCTTACTTTCTCTTATTCAGAAAAGAAAACGCCTTCTAAATCCGATAGTTAGCTTTAAATTAGGTGATTGCGGATGCCACCCATTTCAGCCAAGCGTAAAATTGACGCGGTGCTTACTATTTGTCAGAATAATGACAGTGAATCAATTGAGATTACTGCAGCAAATAAGGCTGCTGCTCGCCTAACCGGTGTTTCACCAGATACTCTCAAAACAAAAAAACTTACTGATATATTGCCAGAGAATATTAAAGAAACTGTAGAATCTATGGTTGAGTTTAGTAGTGACGGCGTGCGTGAT
The DNA here is from genome assembly GCA_964352935.1 of uncultured Rickettsiales bacterium. Classification (GTDB taxonomy): domain Bacteria; phylum Pseudomonadota; class Alphaproteobacteria; order Rickettsiales; family CAYGPX01; genus CAYGPX01. The sequence continues at coordinate 12,432 of CAYGTX010000027.1, forward strand.
CTTGCAAGCGTCCTTCGTAAGATGCTACATTTTTGTATTCTTAACCGCAATGGAGAAGAAATTCCTGTTAATCTCAAAGTATTTTATATTGTTTCTGAAAATAATCACCCCTGTTATGAACTTTTAATGCGCGATGTCACGCTCATTAAAAAACTGGAAGAGTTGCGCACAAAATCTGTTGAAAAACATAGCCACCAACCAAAAGATACTGATAGTGAAATAGGACTTGCTGGTATCATCACTCTCAAAGAAAACTTAAACTTCATTAGCGGTTATATCACTGGTTCAACAGCGATTGAAGTTACGTTTGCCGCGATAAAAATTGATAATTTAGAGAAGCTAACTAAAAAATATGGTGAACAAAGCGCGGCCCATATAATGAAACAAGTAGGTGCAGAACTCACAAAAATTTCTCGTGCTGAAGATACTGTTGCACTTATAAACGATACTACCATCGGTCTCATTCTCCTCGATTGTAACCAAGAAGATGCACATAATGTATTAAACCGTTACCGTTTAAAAATAAGCAACAGTGCCATAGCACCAAATGAAGCAAAGAAAGATTCTGTTATTCGCGTCACACCATCTATTGGCTTTAAAGAAATTAAGCCACAAGATACCATTGAATCACTGGTAGAAACCACACGTGAAAATCTTAAAAAAGCACGTGAAGAAGGTGGTGATAAAGTTATCGGCTAAATATTCGCATTGAATATCTATATTAT